>JAVVFK010000359.1:0-1779 GCA_032251015.1 Elusimicrobiales bacterium | reverse complement strand
GGTCTCTCCATTTCCCATCCTTCACGCTTTATTCTGGCAGGAACCATGAACCCCGAGGAGGGGGATCTGCGGCCTCAGTTTCTTGACCGATTCGGGTTGACCGTCTTTATCGACGGGATTCCCGGGCTCGAGGAGCGCAGCGAGATTGTCCGCCGCCGCCTCGACTTCGATGCCTCTCCTGAGCTCTTCATGGAACGGTGGGAGAGCGGGGAAGCTCTGACCGCGGAGATGATCCGCGACGCCCGGGCGATGCTCACCGGCGTGACCATCCCCGAGAGCGTGCACCGTCTGGTGGTCGAACTCTGCGGCCGCGCCGGAGTCGCGGGACACCGGGCGGACATCACCCTCATGAAAGGCGCCCGCGCTCTGGCCGCCACGCTGGAGGCCGGCGAGGTAGCGGAAGCCCACGTACTGGCCGTGGCGCGCTTCGTTCTGCCCCACAGAATTCCCCACACCGGAATCGAAGGCGGGCGGGATCTCGCCGAGAAAACGGAACGCATTATCGGCGAGACGGGGAAGCGCGGATCCGCCGGTGCGGTCGATTCCGGCAGTTTTGTTCCCGGGGACGACGGCTCACTGGACGACCCGTATGACAACACCGAGATTCCCGGCGGGGCCGCCGCGGGGAGCCTTGTTTTCGATCACTTTAAAAAAAAACTTCCGACGAGACTGAAGACGGCGAAACCGAAGAGCTGACACCGATAGAGCTTACCGAAAACCTCGACTCACTTCATGGCCGCTTCCGTGCCCGGGGACAGGGCATGGAGGAGAGCCGCAGCGGCCGGGGACGCTACGTGCGCAGCCGTCCGGCAGAGAGTCTGCGGGGAGGCATCGCGCTGCGGGACACCCTCATCCGGGCCGCCCTTGAGGGAATGCCGCGCCCCACGGGCGGAGTACGCCTGAGCCGGGAGACCCTGCGGGAAGCCGTTCGGGTCGAGCCTTCGGGGTTTACGATCCTTTTCGTCGTCGACGCCTCGGACTCCATGGGTACGGTTAAGCGGCTCTCGGCGGCCAAGGGAGCGGCCCTCTACCTGCTGAGCCAGGCCTACCTCCGGCGCCTGAAGGTCGGCATGATAGTATTTCGCGGCGACGAGGCCCGGACGGTGCTTGAACCGACCTCGAGTCTCTCGCTGGTGCGCCGGGCGCTGGCATCCCTCAAGGTCGGCGAGGCGACCCCGCTGGCCGCGGGGCTCGTCAAGGCTCACGCCCTCGCGAAGCGGGTACTTGCAGGCGACCCCTCCGGAACCGTACTGACCGCGGTGCTGACCGACGGCGAGGCCAACGTCCCCTTGAGCCGGGGGGAACAGACGGACCGCGAACTGTACGCCCTCGCCCCGGGTCTGGTTCATCCCCGCATCCGTTATCTGTTTCTGGATACCTCGCCGGTGACGGAGAATCCCCTCATGCGCCGCCTCGCCGAACTGACCGGCGGACGCTGCCTCCACCTGCATCCGGACAGGGGCGACGAGCTGCTCTCGGCGCTGGAAGGCTCCTGACCCCCCTTTTTTCCCTCATTATCCCTCTTGCCGGGCGTCCGCCTCTATGGCACAGTTGCGTATGAACCGAGAAGAGCTCATCGTTTGGATAGAGACGACGGGAACCCTGCAGTTCTCCCGATCCGCTGGCCCCGGCGGACAGAACGTCAACAAACTCAACACCAGGGTAACCCTGATCCTTCCGCTGCGGGAACTGCCGGGTATAAGCGAAGCGGATGCGCGGCGCCTCGAATCCAGACTCTCAGGCCGGCTCACCAGCGACGGAGAGCTGCAGATTCATTCC
>JAVVFK010000358.1:0-1780 GCA_032251015.1 Elusimicrobiales bacterium | reverse complement strand
GCGCTGACCATTCAGGATGCCGCCGACCGCCTGATGGCCCGCCCGGCGCGGACGGAGTTCTGAATGTCCGACGACGACCCGGACAAGGCGCTGTTTGCAGAGGCCATGCGTAAGGTCCGGCGCGCCGCCGGAACGAACAGGGTCATGGTCGCCAGGGCCAGGGCCCGGCCCGCGTCCGTACTTCCGGCGAGGCGGGTTGAAGCCGAAGCGGGACCGGCGCCGATCGGTCTGTTGCCGCAGCCGACCGACCAGCCGGGTGTGCTCAGGGCCGATGGCGTCTCCGGTGAGCGTCTGAAACGGCTCGCCGCCGGCCGGCCGGCCGTGCAGCAGACATTTGATCTGCACGGCATCACCCGCCACGAAGCCCTGGAGCTGCTGGAGGCCGGCTTCCGGCAGGCCATCGACAGCCGTATGCGGGCGCTCTGCATCATTCATGGCCGGGGGCTGCACTCCCAGGGCAGGCCCGTACTGAAGGATGCCGTATACCACTGGTTGCGGGAGGGGCCTTTTGCCGGCGTCGTGCTGGCGGTGATTCCGCAGCCGGGCAGCGGCGGCGGCGCCTGCCTGGTGCTGCTGCGGCGGAAGTAGAGAGAAAAGGCTTCCTTCACCCGTCTGTTTTGCTATGATCGGTTCATGAAATCGACCCGCCATATCCTCTCCATGATCTGTTTTGCAGCGATTGCCCTGCCGGCCGCACCGGCGCTGGCCGAAAAGGCTGTGATGCCGCCGCCGGAAGAGCGCGCGCCCGCGGCCGATACGCCGGATCAGATGCAGGAGCGAGCGCCGGATTTGCGGGAAGAGCTCAAGACGCCGGAGGGCGGCTATTCGATCGATGTGCGCTCCTATCAGCGCCGGGACGGCGCCACCATTACCGAATATTCCGTGCAGGGGCGCGTCTACAAGATCAAGGTGCAACCGGCCGGAGGCCTGCCCGCCTATTACCTGTATGACAGGGAGGGAAACGGCAACTTTGAACAGCGTCTCCCCGGGGGCGCCAAACGGCTTGTGCCTCCCACATGGGTGCTGAAAGAGTTCTGATTTCCGTGCAGACATGCAGCCCCCGTCGCTGATACTGATTACCGATACTGCACGTTTTTCCGGCGAATCATTTTTCCGGGCCGCCGAGTCGGCTCTGGCCAACGGCGTGGATGCCATTCTCGTGCGGGAAAAAGAGATGACTTCGGCCAGGTTGCTGGCCCTGGCCTCGCGTCTGCGCGGCATGACCCGCAGCCACGGAGCCCGATTGCTGATCCACAGCCAGGCGGATGTGGCCCGGGCGGTCGATGCCGACGGCGTGCATGTCGCCAGCCGCGATCTGGAAGCGATTCCGGCCATTCGAAACTGGCTGCATGGGGAAGAGATGAGTCTGTCGGCCTCCTGCCACAGCAGCGAGGAGCTGCTGCTGGCCGGGCAGGCCGGAGCCGATTTCGCCCTGCTGGCGCCTGTTTTTCCTACCCCGAGCCATCCGGGCTCGCCCGCTCTCGGTGTTGAGAAGTTTCAGGCGCTGGCGGCGCAGGCGAAGATGCCCGTGCTGGCTCTGGGCGGCATTACGGCGGACAACCGTGATCAACTGGCCGGTTGCGGACTTGCCGTCATCAGCGCCGTTCTGGCGGCTGCGGATCCCGGCCGGGCGGCCCGACAGCTGGCCGGGCGATCATAATGCATGCGCAAACAACTCCCTCCATGGACGGGCGCGATGATGACGGCTTGCGAAGCCATCAATCATAACCCTTTTAAACGGAACGGTTTTGCCTATAGTTGAAACGCATAATGGGTGCCC
>JAVVFK010000357.1:0-1782 GCA_032251015.1 Elusimicrobiales bacterium | reverse complement strand
CGACCAAGCGGAGACTCTGGCCGCGCTGTTCCTCACATTGGCCCGCCTGCGCGCCGAGTAATGGGGTCGCCTTTCGGCCCCTACATGAAGGTCAGTTGAGCGTCGCACTCCTGCGGACCCTGCCGGCTCTTGAAGTAGGTGGTGATGTCGCCCTCGCTGCTGATCTTCACTGGGCTGACTCCCCAGAGGAAGGCGGAAAGGGCGGCGGTTTCCCGGGCTCCTCCGGTGCCGCCCGCGTCTGGATGAGGCTCCACGATGGCGCCGAAGGCGCGCACTCTTTCGTCGTCGACGATTACCGCTCCGTCCACCCCGGCGATCTCGGCCAAAAGCCGGCGTTCCCCCCGCTCCACTCTGCGGCTGCGCAATTCAATAGTCGAGACCTTGTGGGCCAGCAGAGACTGAACCGAATCGGCCGGAGCTCCAGAAGCCTCGAGGAAGGCCTCCTGGTTGACCACGCGGTCCTCCAGGCTGCCGTCGGGATCGTGCAGGATGAGCGCTCCGCGCCGCCGGTAGCTCAGGTCGAACACCACCTGGAACAGGTTCGCCGGTAGCCAGGAGCCCACGCTCGCCCGGGACAGCACGCTGCGGAAAGATTCGTTGTCGTAGACGAACCAGCGGCCGAAACGCTCGGAGGCGAGAATGCCCTCGGTCCCGACGACGAGGATGTCCCCGTGATTGGTTACCATGGCGGCGAACTCTCCCGGTTGCAGCAGGCTGAAGAAAGGTTGCACGAAATCCGGGTGGAAATGAAGCGCTTCCTGTTCGGGGATGTCCCGCCAGGGGATCTGCACGTAATCCAGGTAGCGCAACTCGGGATCTACCACGAGCGCCACCTGGTCGCTCGAGCCCAGGGGATCGAGCACCTTCTGCAAACCCGGGGCGCTCAGGTCCACTCGGCCGCGGCCGGGCTTGACGATCAAGTTAAGCGAGACCTGGGTGCCTTCGTAGGTGCGGTAGGAGACCTCCTGCAGATAGGCGAGCACCTTGCTCCAGTTGACTTCCGTCGCGTGGCTTTCGAGCCAAAAGAGCGCCAGATCTTGACCGATGCGGCCTTCGTTCAGCCGGGAAGGGAACTCGGGAATCGCCGAAGCCCACTCCGTCGCTTTGGCGCCGGCGAATTCGAGAAGGCCCTGCAGTCGGGATGAGAGAGGCGAGATCGAATAGAACGGATGCGCACCGCCTCCGGCAAAGTGCAGCGCATGGCGGTAGGGTCCGCACTCGGCCCCGTACCAGTGGGGGACGGCATGCACCAACGTCGAGGCGACAAAGGTCTCGCGCGGGGTGAGCCGCGGCTGTGCGAATTCATGATTGGTATTCAACAAATCCAAGATGCCTCCGAAGGCGCTTGCCGGGACCCGGGGGCGGTCGGGGCGTCGCCGCCCGGCGTTCGCGGCGTCGCCGCCGTCTGGTATTCACCTTTTGCACCCTTCCCCGCGAGAGGCCAAGTCAAAGGTCGAGATGCAAGGGGCCCAGCCGCGACGGGCTTGGGCCCTACGGGCCTGGGCCGCGAGGGGCTTGGGCCGCGACGGCCGCGACGGGCTTGAGCCGCGCCCCCACGAAGACCCTCAGGCCATCACGTTCACGGTGAAGACCGGCGGGACCGTGTGCACCACCGCCTGGGCATCGGCGCCCAGTTGGGAACGGGCCTCGGCCAGGGCCGCCTCCACCGTGGGCGCGGCGGTGAAGCCCAGCCGTTCGACCACCGCCTGATGGCGCTGCAATTCCTCATGCAGAGCAGCGAGCCGCTTCGCCAGCAATTCCGCCTTGAGACCGGCAAACCAG
>JAVVFK010000356.1:0-1782 GCA_032251015.1 Elusimicrobiales bacterium | reverse complement strand
CGATCAAGTCCAAGGACGCCTGTGCGACCGCCACGCTGCGCCTGATCAGCGCGGCCATCAAGGACCGCGACATCGCCGCCCGCGACAAGGGCAACCAGGACGGCATTTCCGACGACGATATCCTCGGCCTGCTGCAGTCCATGATCAAGCAGCGCCACGAAAGCGCCGCCGCCTATGAAAAGGGCAACCGCCAGGACCTGGCCGACCGCGAGCGCGAGGAAATCACCGTCATCGAGCGCTTCCTGCCGGCGCAGATGTCGCCGGACGAGGTCGCCGAGGCGGTGGACGCGGTCATCAAGGCCACGGGGGCGGGCTGCATCAAGGACATGGGCACCTGCATGGCCGCGCTGAAGAAGCAATACGCCGGGCGCATGGACTTCGCCAAGGCCAGCGCGCTGGTCAAGGACAAGCTCTGTTAGCAAACCCCGACTCGGCCGGGCGTTTTCCACCCCGCCCCTTGGGATAAGTCTCCGGATAACTTTCTAAGAACGTTGATAAGAATCAGCGTTTTACGGTCCATTCCGAGGCCTTGGCGATTCCCATTCCGCCGAGTCCTGATATGCTCCGGTGTTTGCCACAGACCGCAAACGGAAGCCCCATCGCAGATGGCGATCCCACCGGAATTCCTGGAAGAGTTGAAGGCGCGGCTGCCCGCCACCGATGTGGTGAGCCGGCGGGTCAAGCTGATCCGTTCGGGCCGCGACACCAAGGGCTGCTGCCCTTTCCACAAGGAAAAAACGCCGAGCTTCCACGTCTATGACGACCACTACCACTGCTTCGGCTGCGGCGCCCACGGCTCGGTCATCGATTTCGTCATGGAGACGGAGGGCATGGAATTCCGCGAGGCGGTCCAGCGCCTGGCCGGCGAGGCGGGGCTCGCCATGCCCGAGGAGACGCCCGAGGACCGCCAGCGCCGGGCCCGCGACAGGACCCTGGCCGAAGTCGTCGAGATGGCGGCGGCGTTCTTCGAGAAATGCCTGCGCATGCCCGAGGGGCGGCCGGCCCTGGACTATCTGCGCGGACGCGGCCTGACGGACGACACCATCCGCCGCTTCCGCTTAGGCTTTTCCCCGGATGGCCGGGGCAAGCTGAAGGCCATGCTGGCGGCGGAGGGGGTCGAGGACGGCCTGATGATCGCGGCCGGGCTTCTGGTCGAGCCCGAGGACGAAGGGCGTGAGCCCTACGACCGGTTTCGCGGCCGCGTCATGTTTCCCATCACCGACCGCCAGGGCCAGGTCATCGCCTTCGGCGCGCGGCTGCTGGCCGGAAATGGCCCAAAGTATCTCAACTCGCCAGAGACAAGTCTGTTCCACAAGGGGCGCAACCTGTACGGCCTGGCGCAGGCCAAGGACGCCATCCGCGCAGCCGGGGGGGGCCGGGGGAACACCCCCGGTTTAAAACATCCGGGGGGAGACCCCCGCCCCTCCGGGGCTCCCCCCGGCACGGTCATTGTCTGCGAGGGCTATACGGATGTGATCGCCCTGGCCCAGGCCGGAATCGGCCAGGCGGTGGCGCCGCTCGGCACGGCCCTGACCGAGGACCAGATCGCGCTGTTGTGGCGGCTGGCGCCGGAGCCGGTGCTGTGCTTCGACGGCGACGCGGCGGGCCAGGCCGCCGCCGCCCGCGCGGCGGAACGCGCCCTGCCCCTGCTGAAGGCCGGGTTCGGGCTGCGTTTCGCCCTGCTGCCCGAGGGGCAGGACCCCGACGACCTGATCCGCGGCGCCGGCCCCGGGGCGATGCGCGCGCTGATCGACGGCGCCGAGCCCATGGTGCGGCTGCTCT
>JAVVFK010000355.1:0-1783 GCA_032251015.1 Elusimicrobiales bacterium | reverse complement strand
GCTCCAGCCCGCGGGTGACCAGCGGCTCCATCATCGCGCGTTCCTCGGCCAGGATGGCCAGGGTTTCACGCGCGGTCGAAATGTCGACACGCCCCTCTTCGAGTTCCTGCTGCCGCTGCGCGCGCTGGCGTTCCAGTCGCGAGGCGAATACCGCGAATTCCTTGCCGAATGTAGTGCCGACGGCGGGCTGGCCGTGCGTGCGGGCCAGCAGCGGGTCCGCGGCGTGGCGGCGGGCCAGCCGGCGCAGTTCGGCGATGATATCGTCCAGTGCCGGCAGTATGACCCGCTCCAGGCCGCGCGCGAGCATCAGCGCGTAGGCGAAGCTGTTGACGTCCTCGGAAGTCAGGGCGAAATGGACGTATTCGCGGTACCTGGACAGGCTGGCGCGGGTCAGGCGCTCCCGGATGAAGCGTTCGCAGGCCTTCACGTCGTGGCGCGTCTCGCGCTCGATGGCTTTAACTCGCGCGGCCTCGGCCGGGGAGGCGTTCTTCAGGGCTTCCAGCAGCTTTTTTCCTTTCGGCGGGAGCGCGGGGATACCGGTGCCGGGCAGGCCGCAGAGCGAAGCCAGGTAGAGCGCCTCGACTTCCAGTCTGTGGCGTATGAGGGCTTCTTCGCTGAAATAACGGGAGAGCGGCCGGGTGACCGCCGCGTAGCGTCCGTCAACCGGGCTTACGGCCTGTAGTTCGGTCATGGGTATATGATATCAAAAGGGCGCGGAAGACGGCGAGGGGCAATTATTCTATAATAATACCGTAACATGCCCTTTGTACACTTTCCCTGCCGGCTATCCGGCCATTTCTATCGGAGACATCACGGATAAACATTTATGGATATAATGACCATCGTCGGTTTCATCCTCGGGGCGGCCGTCATGTTCTGGGGCGTGGCGACCTCCGGCGTGGGAGAGCTCTTCCTCAACGCCCACGGCATCGTGCTGGTCATAGGCGGCACGCTGGCGGCGACCATAGTAAACACTTCGTTCGCGGGCTTCATGAGCGGCGTCCGCGCTTTTTCGGTGATCGTCCGCAGCCCCGACTATCCCACCATCGACGACTGCGTCAAGGTCCTGGTCCAGCTTTCCGACACCGCGCACAAGCAGGGCGGCATCATGGCGCTGCAGAACGTGGACCCCGGTTTCGCCGGCGGCTTCCTGCGCCGCGCGGTCTCGGTGGCCATGGTCAGCGGCGAATCGCGCGAAACCCGCGCGATACTCGAAGAAGAAGTGCGCCGCCGCCGTCTCGCCATAAACGAGGACTCCAATTTCTACCGCACGATGGCGGTGCTCTCGCCGATGTTCGGCCTGATAGGCACGCTGTTCGGCATCATCCAGACGCTGACCAATATTTCGGACCCAGCCACCATCGGCCGTTCGATGGCCGTCGCCATCAGCTCGGCCTTCTACGGCATCTCCCTCTCCAACCTGCTCTTCGTGCCGGTCGCCAACAAGATCCGCCTGCGCGCCATCGAGGAGACGGCGGGACTTCAGCTCATAATCGAGGGCATCATGGACATCATGGCGGGCAAGACCCCCCACCTGGTCGAGATGCACCTGCGCGGCTACCTGAACCTGCTGGCGGCCGTCACCGACGCGGTCCTCGCGCACGACGCGCAACGCCTGTGGGACGCCACCGCGCAGCTGTTCTTCGCCCGGGCCGAGACGGCGTACCCCTACCTCCAAGCCCCGAGCGCGCCGGACCTCGGCGGCTTCGACGCGGCGCTGGTCGCCGACCTGATCGCGATGATCCACCTGATCGACCTGCCGGTCGCCGAGCCGGAGCGCATG
>JAVVFK010000354.1:0-1789 GCA_032251015.1 Elusimicrobiales bacterium | reverse complement strand
ACTGAGACCGCCCCGAGGGCCGCTACGGGGCGGAGGAGTACCAGCGCGACATCGGCAGCGGCCATGATGTACGTGCCAGCCTCTACATCCAGTGCCGCACCGGTTATCGGGCGGATGGACCGGTGGATCTGCAGGCGGTCGGGGAGGTGGAGACGATCCTCGACTGGTGTCGTGTGTCTGACGTCAGCGCCCATGGGACAGTTTGAGGGGTTTGCATAACGGAGGATTTTTGGCTCATCTGGGTTGATGTTAAGCGGCTTGCCCGCCCCGGTCGGCATGACGACCAGCGCGTTTTGCCGCGCCAGCAGCCGCCCGACGATCTCCGCCTGCCCCGGGCGGAACGCCTGCAGCCCGAACACGGCATGCAGCAGGTCTTCGGCCTGGGCCTGGCGGGGCGTCGTGTCCATGTGGTTAAGAAGTTCCCGTAAAATTTCCGGGCGCGGGCCGGCCGGCGCTCCCAACTCGGGGCCGTCGTCCTGAGATAAAGCCGAACGCGGACGAAGTCAGGTGTTTTTCCCTGTGCGGTCCCACTTTGTCGTGGTTTTCAGGGGGACCGGTTCACCGGCGACCGCGCCCGCCGCCTCTGGATGATCGCGCCGGACTGAGTGAGGGCGGCGGGTTAACCTTGGTCAATGCCGGGCGCCGCCAAATGGGCGACTCTTCATTCCAATCGGCGCGCGAAACGCGCGCGGAGGGCAGATTTTCAAACCATGTATCGGCGCGCGGGTTGATCAGTGGGCCGTATCGTTGATCGAAAGGCGGGACCAGATGACCAAAGTACTTCACCAGTTCATCATAGGGCTATTGGGTGCGGCGATCTTCGCCGGCGGCGCCATGGCCGGCGACGCCGCCAAGGGCGAGAAGGTTTTCGCCAAATGCAAGGCTTGCCACACGGTCGAGAAGGGCGGCAAGAACAAGATCGGCCCTAACCTATACGGCGTGGTCGGCAGGAAAGCCGGTGCCGTGGAGGGCTTCAAGTATTCCGGCGCGATGATGGCGTCCGGCCTGACCTGGGACGAAGCGACCCTCGACAAATACCTGACCAAGCCCAAGGAACTGGTGCCCGGCACCAAGATGGTGTTTCCCGGTTTGCGCAAGCCCGAGGAGCGCGCCGACATGATCGCCTACCTGAAAAAGAACGGGGGCTGACCGGCGCGTCCGATCCGCCGCCGGCAGGGTAATGGAACCTGGACGGGCACTCGGGTTTCGGGCTTTATTGGCATAGCAAGGCTTTGGAGCCCCCGCCATGGCAAGGCCGTTTTCAGAGTTCACCCGGATCATCGGTCGGGGTCCGACGCTGTCCCGGCCTCTCGACCGTGACGAGGCGGAAGCCGCCATGGGCATGATCCTGGACGGTCAGGCGGCCCCGGAACAGTTGGGCGGCTTCCTGCTGGTGCTGCGCCAGCGCGGCGAGACGGCGGCGGAACTGGCCGGCTTCACGGCCGCGGCCCGCGCCCGCATGACCCGTCCGGCGGATGGCGCCCCCCCTGACATCGACTGGCCCAGCTACGCCGACAAACACCGGCAGCAGCCCTGGTTCGTGTTGGCCGCCCTGCTGCTGGCCGGCGCCGGCTACAAGGTTTTGATGCACGGCATCGCCGGCGAGACGGAGGGCTGCGCCCCGACGCGGCCGGTGCTGGCCGCCTTGGGCATCCCGGAATGCCGGGGCCTGACGGCCGCGGCGGCGTGCCTTGAAAGCAATGGCATTGCCTATGCGGGACTGGAGTTCTTCGCCCCCGGTGTGGAGGCCCTGTTCCACCTGAAACCGCTGCTCGGCGTGCGCTCCGTC
>JAVVFK010000353.1:0-1815 GCA_032251015.1 Elusimicrobiales bacterium | reverse complement strand
GGGCTCGTCCCAGCTACCCGCCAGGTCCAGTGCTCCCTTGGCGAAGCCGGACAGGGCCAGCTCCGGCGCAAACAGGGCCACCAGGGGCCCCAGGCCCGGCACGTCGGCCACCACGAAGCCGGTATACTTATGGTCGACCACTCCCAGGTTCGGGTTAAGCGTGGTGAAGGGATAGGCGGCTATCTTGGGCCGGGCCGCGCTGATGCGCGCGAGCAGCGTGGACTTGCCGGCGTTGGGGAAGCCGGCGAGCCCCACGTCGGCAAGCAGGCTGAGCTCCAGGTCCAGCGTGGACTCCTCGCCCGGCTCGCCTTTCTCCGAGATCATGGGAGCGGTGTTGAAATGGGTCTTGAACATGGCGTTGCCGCGGCCGCCGCGGCCGCCCTTGGCGGCCAGGAACGAGTCGCCTTCCATCTTCAGGTCGGCTACCACCTGTCCGCCCTTGAGCACCAGCGTGCCGGCCGGGACGGGGATCACGGTGTCCTCTCCGTTGCGGCCGTAGAGGTTCTTGCCCTTTCCGTTGCCGCCGTCCGGCGATGTCACGTGGGGGTGGAAGGAGAGCTCGGTCAGCGTGTTGCAGCCGGCTGAGGCGCGAAGGATTATGTCGCCGCCGTTGCCGCCGTTGCCGCCGTTGGGGCCGCCGTAGGGGACGAACTTTTCGCGCCGCATGGAGGCGCAGCCGTCCCCGCCCTTGCCGGCCTTGAGGAATATCCTGACCTGGTCGACGAATCCGCCGCGTTCTCTTTGAGCCATATGGATGCCCCGCCGAATTTACTTTCTAAAAAAAAACCTCCCAACTCGGGGTCGGGAGGTTTTCGTCCTGGACGCGCCCCTTACTTGGCGGCGGCCGGGTAGACGCTGATCTGCTTCCTGCCTTTGCTGCGCCACTCGAACTTGATGATACCGGCGGCTTTGGCGAACAGAGTGTCGTCCGAGCCCTTGCCGACGTTGAGGCCGGGATGGAACTTGGTGCCGCGCTGGCGCACCAGGACCTCGCCGGCTTTGACGAACTGGTCGCCGTAGCGCTTGACGCCAAGCCGTTGGCCGCCGCTGTCGCGCCCGTTACTGGATGAACCCTGTGCTTTTGTTCCGGCCATTTCTTTACCTCTTTAAAGCCGTCCTCAGGACAGCTGTATATCCTTGATCTGGAGCTCGGTAAGCTCCTGGCGGTGCCCGGCGCTCTTCTCGTAGGCCTTCTTGGGCCGGCGTTTGAAGACTATCACCCTGGGACCGCGCAGGTGGCGAAGCACCTTGGCCGTTACTTTGGCGGAAAGGGGATTAGCGCCGGCTTTTTCCTCCGCGCCGGAGGCCGCTGACCACAGGGCCTTGATGCTTATCTCCTCGCCTTCCTTGGCCGAGAGCTTCTCTACCTGTAAAATCTCACCGGGGACTACCCAGTATTGTTTCCCGCCTGTCTGTATAATAGCGTACATAGTGGAGATATGATATCAAATAGGACGGGAAGATGCAAAGGGGGGTGGGTCCCTTGGCCCGCCCCGGGTAGGACATTAGCCACTTACGTCCGGCCCCCGGAGGAAGTATAATTTAAGCACAGGCACGGGCCGTCGGTCAAGGCTGTGCCGGCCGCCGCGAAACGCGCTATGCTCGTCGAGCGGTCAACGGAGAAAAAATGAAAGATCACCGTTCTTGTCACGCCGGATATATCGCCATCCTTATCACCGCGACTTTTTTGTGCCCGTCCGCCTACGCGGCCGGCAGCGTGGAGGATCTCAGGTCCGCCGCCGCATCGGGGGGGGACGCCATTCGGCATGATGTATCAGCGGAAGACACCATGCGGCATGGTGTATCAGCGGGGGA
>JAVVFK010000352.1:0-1823 GCA_032251015.1 Elusimicrobiales bacterium | reverse complement strand
GCCTCCAGCACCTCCAGCCCCTCCCGGCCGTTCCCGGCCGTTACAACTTCATAGCCCGCGTCCTCGAAGATGAAGCGGAAAAGCTGCACTATCGAGGGTTCGTCGTCCACTATCAGAACTTTACGCATCTTCGGGCCCTTTCAGCGGAATATTGAAAGTAAATACCGCGCCTTTCCCGGCGCCGGGCCCGACCCGGATATCCCCGCCGTGGAGTTCCACGGCCAGCCTGCACATCGCCAGGCCCAGGCCGAAGCCCATATGCTTATGCTCCTCCAGCTGGCAATGCTTGCGGAAGATCTCCTCCCGCATCTCCTCCGGCACGCCGGGACCGGAATCCTCCACCGAGAACACCGCGTCGCCGTCCAGCGCGCGGCAGGAGAGCGTCACTTTCCCTCCCGCCGGCGTGAACTCGAGCGCGTTCCCCAGCAGGTTGGCCACTACCCGCTCCAGCAGGGTCAGGTCGCCGGTAAAAAGAAGCGGCCCTTCGGGCGGGAGCGCGGAAAGAGCGATATTCCTGCGCGCGGCCAGCGGCTGGTGCAGGTCCAGCATGCGCCGGCAGAGGGCGCCGCCGTCTATCCCGACGGACTTGAGCGTCATCTCGCCGCGTTCCAGTTTTATGAGGTTCAGGATATCCTCCACCATGCCTTTGAGGCGCTCGGAGGAGCGCATTATGGCGTCAAGGCATTTTTCGGAGCCGGGCGGCACCCCCGTCTGCTTCCGCATCAGTTCGGTATAGCCCTGTATGCTGCAGATCGGCGCGCGCATATCATGGGTTATCATATGGAAGAAGGTCTCGCGGGCGCTCTCTATCTCCTTCTCCATCGTGATGTCGCGGATCGTTATTACCCGCCCCGGCCGCTTGAGCGTAGCCAGCGAGAACTGCCGCGAGACCAGCCTGAAATTGCGCGCCGCCCCCCCGTCCTCGCCTTCCCCGCCGAGGGAGACCTCCTCCCGCGCCAGCGGTTCGGGAGAAGCGAAGATACGTCCAAGGGCGGCGCGGAACTCCACCCGTCCCGCGGAATCCGGCAGAACGGCCTCTTTTCCTTCGGCGACCGCCAGCCATTCCAGGGCGCAGCGGTTGGAATGAATAAGGCGGCCGCGGTCGTCGGTCAACAATACCCCGTCCGTTATGGTTTCCAGCAGGGCCTCGGCCTTGGCCCGCTCCTCAACGAGCTGATTGATATGGAAAGAGCGGTAGGCGTTAAGTTCCAGCAGCACCCTGTTCACCGCGGAAATAAGCTCCTCCGCCTCGGGCCAGCCCTCCTTCGCCAGCGGGGCTTCCATCTTATAGCCTCCCGCCACGACGCGTTTTATGAAAGCGGCGGCGTTGCTCACCGGCCGGACCAGGCCGGACATCACGGCGCTCCCGGCGGCGAACGCGCAGACCGCTCCCGCGGCCGCCGCTATCCCCAGGGAATAACGCATCTCCAGCCCCAGCGCGGCCGCGCAGACATAAAGAATCCCCGCCGGGAGCGCGGCAGCTCCAAAAATGATGAATTTCAGCCTGTGATCGGGTCCGGTCATTCAGGCGGCGCTAAAGCGTCCTCTTATACATCGTCTGCATTATACATCAGGATCCGGGGCGGAATCCCGAAGAAAATACCCGGGCAATAGCCGGCGCCGCGCGGCCGGCCCCCTGACGCGCGCAACAAGCGCCATGCGCTTCAGACGCCCGGCTAAAATTACCAGTCGGTCATTCAGGACTCAGCGCGCCCCCTGCCCCGTGAACAGTGTTGTTAGGGATCGAGCAGCTTGACCACGCGACCCTCGAGGCAAGAACAGTTGGTGGTATACACACAAGCGAATCCGGGCGCTTAAATACA
>JAVVFK010000351.1:0-1825 GCA_032251015.1 Elusimicrobiales bacterium | reverse complement strand
CCAAAAGGTACGGGTGTCACCCAGCATCTCCCGGTAGTTTTCCAACCCGATAAAACGCGGCGGCTGGAAGATATTGTATTCGGTAAAGCTGAGGTATAAAGAGTAGGCAAACGGGTAGAGCTGGAAGATCAGGAAACCGATGATCCAGGGCATGATCAGCGCGTAGCCCCGCGCCGTCTCGGCCCGAACGCCCAGTCGCTGTAAGGCGTAATTGAAGAGCACCGTCAGGATAAGGACCCCGCCGCCGACGGCCAGCCAGCGCAGCAGGGTGGGTACGTAGGTCTCCAGGGCAGAGGCTTGCATCGAATGTTGTCCCCCTCAGCGAGAGGGCCGGGCGGCCCGGCCCTCTCGCTCATAACTGGACTAGGGCAGCAAAGCCTCCAGGTCAGGGCGCACCTGACCCGCCAGCTCGGCAGCCGTCCCTTCGCCGTGGAAGAGCGGGTCCATGAAGTCACTCCAGAAGATGGAATCCCATTCTGGCTGGCGCGGAAGGATGTTAAAGGCGCGCATATCGGGCACCGCCTCGGCGATGGCCGCCGCATTGGCCTCCTTGCGCGGCTCAGCCTCGATGATGGCTTCGGCCGTGGCCAGGGACTTGCGCGGCGCCACGATCTTCCAGTGATGGATGGCATCCGTCAGGGCGATGAGCGCCTCGCAGGCTGCGTCGGGATTATCCGTGCTGGCGGCGACGACGGTAGAGGCGTTCCAGGCGAAGGTCGCCCGCCCGGCCGGGCCAGCGGGCACGCGCACGACACCCACGTCGAGCCCTTCGACACGATCGAGGTCGTCGGCCGCGCCGCCCATGAACATGGCCACTTTGCCGGCCTTGAACATTTCACCAAAACCCTGTTCCTGGAGCACAGCTTCCGGTGGGGTGTGTTCGTCGTCGTAGATCATGCTGGCGTAGAACTCGAAACCCTGGATGGCCTCGGGGGAGTCGACGGGGGTGGCAGACAGGTCTTCACTGACGACCTCCCCGCCGGCCTGCCAGACAAACATCTGCGGCGGCGGCCACCCGTTCATGGCAAAGCCCCACTGGTCGTTCGTACCGTCGCCGTCGGTATCCATCGTCAGTTCGGCGGCGGCCGCTTCCAGATCCTCCCAGACCCAATCCGTGGTCGGGTAGTCCATGCCTGCCTCGTCAAAGAGTCCCCGGTTAAAGTAGAGGACGACCGGCTGGGCGATCCACGGGAGGCCGTAGGTACGGTCCTCCAGCTGCGCGGTCTTCAGAATCTCGGGGAAGTAGTCGTCGAGGTCAGCCGCAGGGTTATCGCTGGCGGCGATACAGTCGGTCACGTCCAGGAGCGCCCCCTGATCGGCAAAGCCAGCTATATGCTCCTGTGAAAGCCACATCAGGTCGGCGGCCGTGCCCCCGGCCAGTGTCGTCTGGATCTTGGTGTAGTAGTCGGCCGGGGCCGGCTCGTGGATAATCTGGTACTGGTTTTGGGAGCCGTTGATTTCGTCCAGCAGCTCCTGGAGTTCCGCGGCCTCTTCGACACCGGCCCAGGTCGCCAGACGGATGGTGGTCGCGTCGCCAGCCGGCTCTTCGGCTACCTCTTCGGCCGGTTCTTCAACCGCTTCCTCGGCCACGTTTTCGGCCGGCTCCTCGACGACGTTCCCGGCCTCTTCCTCGGCCGGCGTCTCCTCGTTGCCCCCGCAGGAGACCAGCGCCAGACTGCTGATCAATAACAAGAGAAACACAATACGCCAAAGGCTTTTCTTCATCTTTCTTCTCCCATCTTGGTCCCCATAAGGGAATCACTTGGTAGTTGTTCAAATCCGCGCCGGCTATCTCTCGATAAACACCTCCTTACCCATTCGGAGT
>JAVVFK010000350.1:0-1836 GCA_032251015.1 Elusimicrobiales bacterium | reverse complement strand
TGGCTCATCGCGCCCAGCATCGAGGAGGCTATCAGGAACGGCGGCACGCCCATCTCGAAGAGGCGCTCGATGATGCTGGGGGCGTTGATCGTGTGTATCGTGGTGAAGAGCAGGTGGCCGGTCAGGGCCGAGCGCAGGCTGATCTCGGCCGTCTCGTAGTCGCGTATCTCGCCGACCATGATGACGTCGGGGTCCTGGCGCAGGATCGTGCGCAGGCCCTCGGTCCAGGTGAAGCCGCTCTTGTTGTTTATCTGCGCCTGGTTGATGCCCTCCAGCCTGTACTCGACGGGGTCCTCGAGCGTGATGATGTTGATCATCGGCGTGTTTATGTTGCGCAGCATGGCGTAGAGCGATGTGGTCTTGCCCGAGCCGGTCGAGCCGGTTATGAAGAAGATGCCGTAGGGATTGCGGATGAGCTTCTTTATGATGGTCAGGGACTCCTGGTCCATGCCGATCTGCTCCAGGTCCAGGCCCAGCTGCTGGCGGTCGAGTATGCGCAGCACCAGCTTCTCGCCGTTGACGGTGGGGAAGGACGAGACCCGCACCTGTATGGCGCGCCCGGCTATGATCTTCTGGAAGCGGCCTTCCTCGGTGCGGAAGGACGCCGGCGGTTCCGGGTCGAAGCCTGCCAGCACGCGTATGCGCTGCGTGAGCGGTATCTCCGCGTTCTTGGGGGCGGTGAGCATGTCCTGCAGTATGCCGTCCACGCGGAAGCGGACGCGCAGGTTGGCGGCCTGGGCCTCTATGTGGACGTCGCTGGAGCGCTCGGCGACGGCGTGTTCGAGTATGAGGTCGCTGAGCTTTATGGCCAGGTCTATTCCGGGAGCGCGGCCTTTGGCCTTGACCAGTTCGTTGTAGTTCTCTTCCAGGGTGCCTTTCGGGGCGGACCCGGCGGCCGGCTGGGCCGGCTGCTGTCCCTCCTGTCCTTCGGATTCTTTGTTCTGTCCCCAGAATGCCATTTTTTACCTCTCCCGGCCTTAAGGCCAAAGGTGATGACTGCCTGAAAAAATTATACTAAAAGCGGCTCACTTGTACTCAACGCCGAGCACCGTGAATTCCTTCTCGCCCGAGGGCAGCCTGATCTTGAGGCGGTCGCCCGCCTTGGAGCCCAGGAATCCCTGCGCCAGCGGCGAGGAGACCGAGATCTTCCCGGAGGCCGGGTCGGCCTCGTCGGTGCCCGAAAGCGTGTAGCTTTTCTCCGTGCCCGACCCCTCGTCGCGGACCCGGATGGTGGCGCCTATGCGCACCTCGTCCTTGTTGACGGCCAGGTTGTCGGTGATCTTGGCCTTGCGCAGCTTGGCCTCGAGCTCGGCTATGCGGTTAAGGACCAGGGCCTGCTTTTCCTTGGCGTAGATATAGCCGGCGTTCTCCTTGAGGTCGCCCTGCTCCCTGGTCTCGCCTATTTCCTTGGCAAGTTCGTTCTTCTCGGCGTTGAGGCGCGCGATCTCCTCGCGCAGCTTTTCATAGCCGTCCTTTGACATATATACGTCTGACATATCTTCCCCCTGAAAAATTCCCCGCCGCGGATCCGTGCGGCCGATGCTGCCTGGCGCGGGCACTGGACGGCGGGCGGGGAATATAATTGTCGTGGCACCGAGTGGAATTGAACCACTGACCTAGCGCTTATGAAACGCCCGCTCTAACCTCTGAGCTACGGTGCCACTAAATCCGTAATGGCGGGCAGGTTTCTCCACCGGGGGCTTGCGCCTTCGGGTGGAACGAAAAAAGTATAGCAAAATGGCCCGTTTTAAGACAATTTCCCGCATCGGCTCATGTAAAATCAAACCATGGGCTGTATCGTCTTCTCATTAAAAATCAAACCGTAACAGGCATAGG
>JAVVFK010000034.1:0-15150 GCA_032251015.1 Elusimicrobiales bacterium | reverse complement strand
ATATAGATATTCGCGTTCGAGGAGTCATAGGCCGGGATATTGTCGCCGACCTGCAGGTAGCGGTCTGACGCGCCCAAACCGAAATCAAAACCGGACATTCCTACGCCTAAACGGGGTGATACTACGACGTCCGTGGACGCCGTTATGAGCGAAGTGAAGGTGTTCTTGCCGCTGAAGGTCTGGTCGTCCGACAGATAAGCGGGGTTCCCTCCCTCGGAGCCCAGCAGCAGTCCGGTGACCTGGAGGGTGCCGTGTATGACGGTGGACGACAGTTCGACCGTATTTCCCGTACCGGTGTTGGCTCGGAGATTTCCGCGCACGTCCAGCGTCGGGTTGGAGCCGGTAATGCCCGAGCCGCTGAAATAGGCGGACGAGGCTATGACGCCGTAGTCGGCCCGCACCGAGCCGCGCACATGGAGTTTCTCGCGCGGCGTATCGGTGCCCACCCCGACATTATAAAGGCTCGTTTGCTGTAGCAGCAGGTGGTAACCGTCTTCTGCTCGCACTTCGTTGAGCCGGTCCGTCCAGAATGAGTAGTCGCCTATCGAAACCCTTCCGCCGCGCACCCCAGCGTCGGCGGCAATGTCGGCGGCGGAATGGATCATCGCGGCCGGGGCGGTAAGCCCCACGCCAAGAAAGCCGTTGGTATGGACCCGCATTCTCTCGGCGGCCCCGGAGACAAGCGATATCACATTGTTATCCGCGCCCAGGTTTATGTACTCGGAATTGGCGCCGGTTATCCTCCCGCTGGAGACATATAGATTGGCGATGATATTGACGTCCCCGGGAGCGTCACGACCGTGAAGGCCCTCGCTCCCTACAAAGAGGGAACCGTCCACGTCGAGTTTTCCCAGCGGGGAGGAGAGAGTGAAGTCGCCTACGCCTAAATTCCCGACGCTGTCGAAGCGTGCATGCTCCTGTGTGTTTCGCCGGATGACCAGAGATGCCGTCCCCGTGTTATCGGTATCGTAGACGATGGACGCGCTCCCGTTGGCCGCGATATTACTGGCGGCTCCGATGCCCGCGGCGTCCATAAAGCCGCCGGAACCGGGAAAGAGTATGCCTCCACCCGGCAGTATCTGGATTATCCCGTTCACGGTAAGCTTGTTCGCCGGGCTCGACGTACCGATACCGACGTTGCCGGACGAGGTAGCCATGAATACGCTATAGGCCGCGGTCATGGTGCTAATGTCCACGCTGGCCCCGTCCTCGAGCTTCTTAGCGATGTAGGAATAGACAACGCTGTTTATCTTCTCGCGGGGAGAGAGCGTCTCGCTCTCTATCTCCACTTCCAGATATTTGTCGGTGGCGGCGGAGAAGATGGACACCGGCGGTTCTATCGCGGCAGTGAACATACCCTGTACCGCCTGCACGGTTATCTCCGGGCTCTGCCAGAGGCAGGGGTTGGCCGCCGGAGTGCCGCAGGTTCCGAGGTTAGCCGCTGTAAGGGAATTGAATATCCGGAAGTATATATGGACGGTACCGGTAACGGGCGAGTTATCGCGTTCCAGGCGGCCCTGGTAGTTTATGGTGCCTGGAGTGGCTCCCGCCGATATATCTCCGGCCGCGGCGGGAGAATGCGCCGCCAGAAAGGTTATAAGGACCGCCGTGATCAGTTTCGCCATAAATATAGACCCCTGTTCCTTTGATTAGCGCACTATTACGAGTTTCCCTATCTTTACGCTTCCCTCTCCCTCGAGGTGATAGATATAGAGTCCGCTGGTTACCGTGCGCCCGCTCTCGTTCTTAAGGTCCCAGCCTATGCTGTCGAGATTGCCCGTTTTGACTATGGTCCTGACCAGTTCGCCCGACAAGGTGTAGATGCGTATTCTGCCGGTGAGGGTCAGGCGCGTGAAATTGACGCCGCTGCAGCCCCGCTTCCTGTGGCAGGGGTTCGGATAAGCGTGGGCCGTGCTCATGTCGAGTTGCGGGGGCCGCGAAGCGTTGACCACTCCCCACGCCACGGTGTAGCGCGCCCCCGAGGATATGGAAGAGCCCATGGAGGAAAAAGTGCCCAGCAGGGAATAACCGGCGCCGGTCTTGGCCGTCGGATTTGCCAGCCCGACTATTTCCGTCATCATCATCCGGTACGACTCGCTGCCCATGAGCGAATAGGCCGAATGGAAGAACAGGAAAAGGCCGGCGGCGGCCATCAGTCCGGCGAAAGTTTTTTTGAGGTTTTTTCTGACCATATCCCTTTTACCCCCGTATTCTATAATATTTCAACTGTTCAAATGATATAATTTCATTATCGGCCGACCCGCGCCGGCAAGGCGCGGCCGCCCGCCATATGCCCCCGGCGAAACACCCCAGAATACTTCTAGTACGACTGTCCTCACTGGGGGACGTCATACTCACCGCCCCCGCAGCGCGGGCGCTCCGGGAGCGATTCCCCTCCGCCGACATACGGATGCTGGTCAAACCCCAGTTCGCGCAGGCGGCGGCCGCCAATCCCGCCCTTTCGGGCGTGCTGACGTTCAGATCGCTGTCGGCTTCCGTCGCGGAGATCAACTCCCTCGATTTCGACGTGATAGCGGATCTCCACGCCACTTTCCGTACCCGGCTGCTGTGCGCTCTCTGCCGCGCGCCGCGCAAACTGCGCTACCGCAAGGATTCGCTGGCCCGCCGGCTCTTCGTCAGTTTCCGCTTCCCCAGCCCCGCCCTGCAGCGGCATACGCTCGACCGCTATATGGCCGCCCTGGAGGAACTGGGCGTAAAGGCGGGGTCGCACGCGCCGGCCCTGGGCGACTGGCGACCGGCGGCGGCCCGGCAGGGGGCGGACAGGCCGGAACCCCGCCGGATACTGCTGATGCAGGGCGCCTTCCTGGGCGACTGCGTGCTCACGCTGCCGCTGCTCAGGCAACTAAGGGGGCTTTTTCCCTCCGCCGCGGTTTCCGTTCTCGCCCGTCCGGAAACGGCCGGCGTTTTCGCGCAGGCCGACCCTTCCGTAACCGTCATAGAGGACAGGAAGCGCTCGTCCTCTTTCTTCGCAGAATTCTTCCGGCTCAAGCGCGAGATCGAAAAGGCCTCTTTCGACGTCGCCGTGATCCCCCACCGCTCGCTGCGCAGCGCCCTGCTGGCCAGGCTGGCCGGCGTACCGCGCCGCGTCGGCTTCTCGTCCAGCGCCGGGGCGTTCCTGCTTACCGACCGGGTCCCTTTCTCCTGGCTGCTGCACGACCTCGAGCGCAACCTGACGCTCCTGCTGCCGCTCAAGGGCAGGCCGGAGCCGGCCTGGCCCGGTCTCTCGTCCCCGCCCGATCCATTCAAGAAATTCGGGCTGCCGGATTCCGGCCTCGTCGGAGTTAATCCCGGCTCGGCCTGGCCCACCAAGTGCTGGCCCGCCGCGCGCTACGCCGAGGTCATCAAAAGGCTCCACGAAGAACGCGGCCTGAAGGCCGTACTGGTCGGCGGCCCCAAAGAGCGCCAGGTCGCCGCCGAAGTGGAACGGCTCGCCGGCCCCGGGACCTGCTTCAACCTCGCCGGCCGCACCGACCTGGGCGAACTGATGGCCGTGATAAAACGAATGAAACTTTTCCTCACCAATGATTCCGGGCCGATGCATATAGCCGCCGCCTACGGCGTACCTACCGCAGCCGTCTTCGGGCCCACCACGCGCGAACTGGGATTCTTTCCCTACGGGGAAAGGAACGAGGTGCTCGAGGAATTCCTGGAGTGCCGGCCATGCGCGCTGCACGGTTCGCGCAGCTGCCCTAGGGACCATTTTCTCTGCATGAAGCTGATAACCGCGGACAAAGTTTACGCGGCCGCCGCCAGGCTGCTGGACCGGTCCGCTCCGACCGGAGGACATACATGACTTACCTTATCGCGGGAGCGGCGCTGGCCGCGGCCGCGGCCTTCAGCGCCCGCTGGAACTGGTGGCGCCCGTCGAAACCGGGACTCCCGGTGCTTTGTTACCACAAGGTTGGAGTCCCCCCCGCCGGCTCCAGGCTGAAGGACCTCTGGGTGAGCCCGGAAAATTTCCGGCGCCAGATGCTCTACCTCAAAGAGAAGGGCTATACGACGCTCCTTTTCTCGGAAATGCTCGCCATAAGGCGCGGCGAAGCCCCCATGCCGGAAAAGGCCGCCGTCATAACCTTCGACGACGGGTATGAGAACAATTATACCCACGCCTGGAAGATAATGACCGAGACCGGGACCAAAGGCAATATATTCGTGGTCTTCGAAACCATAGGCAAGGCCAATCTCTGGCACGACCCGGCTTCCGAACCCTGGGTCAATATGGCGGACCTGCCCATGCTCAAAGAGATGCAGGAGAGCGGAGTGGTCGAGTACGGCTCGCACACAATGTCGCACCCCAGGCTCCCGCGCCTCCCCCTCGAGGACGCCGACTGGCAGATGCGCGAGTCCAAAAAACGCCTGGAGGAAGCGCTCGGCCGCGGGATGTGCGCCTTCGCCTATCCCTATGGCGCCGGGGCCTACGCGCCGGAGGTGCGCGCTCTCGCCCTGAAATACTACGAGTTCGACTTCAGTTTCACCCAGGGCAAGACCGCCTGGCCGTGGAACAGGGACGCGGGACCGATCGACCGCCTTTTCATCAAGGGCTCGGACACGATGCTGGATTTCGCGCTGCAGCTGACCCGGGGCGCTTCGAGGCTTTGACGCCCCTCTTTTGTATAATCATTCCCGGAGGACATAGAAAATGAACGATCTCGGAATAGGCAAACTTGTGAGCGAACTGGCGATGACCAATACGGAACTCTGGCACGAAGAGGACAAGGCGCGCGTGGGAGACGTCCCAGCCATAGCCGCCGCCAAGAAGAACATCGACAAGCTCAACCAGAAGCGCAACGATCTTATCGAACGCATAGACGAGAAGGTGCTGGAGGCCGTCCACAATGGCTGAAACGATAGGAAGCCTCGCGGACAAGATCAGCATCATCCAGCTTAAGATCTTCCATATGCGCCAGCAGCTGGAGCGGCCGGACGCCTCCGCGGAGCATAAGGAGGCCTGCGCCGCCAAGCTCGACGTCATGGCCGTGCAGGTCAAGGACCTGGAGGACGAGCTCACCCAACTCGTCTCCGACGTGGCCGCGGGCAGGGTGAGGCTCAAGATCTACCGTCAGTTCAAAATGTACAACGATCCCCGCTACAGGACCGGCGCGTCCCGCTAGCCCGGGACCGTTTCCGCCGAATCCCCGGGGACCGGAAGGATCGGATGCAGCAGAAAGATTCTCCAGGCATACTCGTCATAGTCTATAAAGGCATAGGGGACGTCCTCCTTACCACGCCGCTCCTGCGCGCCCTTAAAAAAGCCATCCCCGACGCGCGCCTCTATTTCCTTACCCGCCGCCCCTCTCGCAAAATACTGGAGACCAACCCCCGCCTTTCGGGCGTCTTCTACCGGGAAGAGAAACCGCTGCGCGCCATCCGCGCCGCCGGCATCGATATAACTTTCGATTTCATGCATTCCAGTTCCTCCGGGCTTTTCGCCCTGTTCTCCGGTGCGTCCAAGCGGGTCGCGTTCGCCGGCAACGCGGCGCGGCTCTACCACAATATAACCCCGCGCATAAAACCCGAGGTCATGTACACGGCCCTGACCAGGCTTCAACTGTTGGAGCCGCTGGGCATAAACCACGCCGGACCGGAGCTCGAGCTTTACCCCGGGCCGGCCAACGAGACCAAAGCCGCGTCCTTCCTGGCGGAGAACGGGATAGCGGAAGGCGATACCCTCGTCACCATGGACGTCACCAGCCCCAGGGCCCATCGCCGCTGGCCGGCGGATAATTTCGCGGCCCTGGCCGATCGCCTGACGGATAAATTCGGGGCCAGGGTCGTCTTTCTCTGGGGACCGGGGGAGCTGGACTATGTCCGCTCCGTCATGGCCTTGGCTAAAACGCCCCATCTCCTCTGCCCGGACTTCGACCTTCTGGACCTGGCCGCCCTTCTGAAGAAAGCAACGCTTCACACCGGGACCAGCTCCGCGCCAATGCACATCGCCGTCAGCCGGGGCGCTTCCACTTTCATAATCTACTCCCCCGGCGACGACCCCCGTAGCTGGAGTCCTCCGGACCCCCGCCACGCCTGGACCCAGGGCGACCTCGCGGAACTGCCGCTCGAGGCCGTATGGGAAAAGCTGGGCGCGCATATGCTCTCGCTCAAGGAGCCGGCGAAGTGAGCTTTTCACCCGAAAAGACGCGCGACGCCATACGGTCGGCGGCCCCCGGACGATTCCTCCTCTGGCTCCTGTCCCTGGTCTACTCCGGGGCCATGGAAGTCCGGCGCCGTCTCTACGCGTCCGGCGCGCTGCCCTCCGTCCGTCTTCCCGTGCCGGTGATCTGTTTCGGCAATATTTCGGCCGGGGGCACCGGCAAGACCTCCACCGTCATAGCCGCCGCCAGAGAGCTCAAGCAGATGGGATTCAGGCCCGCGATACTCATGCGCGGCTACGGCCGCAAGGCCCCCCCGCGCAAGCTGGTGCTCCTGGACGGGCCCGGGGAATACGACGCGGCCGAATGCGGCGACGAGGCCGTAATAATCCACAACGCCCTCAAGGACCTCTCCATCCCCGTGTCGGTCTCGGCCGACCGCGCCGCCGCCGGCCGCGCGGCCATAGAGAAACTGGGCTGCGATACCCTTCTCATGGACGACGGTTTCCAGCATTTCGCCCTAAGGCGCGACCGGGACATCGTGATCGTCAACGCCGCAGCTCCTTTCCACAAGGACGCGCCGCTGCCGCTGGGCAACCTGCGCGAAAGGAAGGCGGGGCTGTCGCGGGCCAGCATGGTGATAATCTCCCATTGCGAACGCTCCACGGCGGCCGGGCTGGAGGAAATCCACGCTGAGATAAAGAAGATAAATCCCCGCGCGCCCGTCGCCGAGAGCATGCACGTGCCGGAGCATTTCATAGACGCGCGACGCCGGCTGCCCGTCCCCCTGGCTTCCGTGAAGGGAAAAGCCGTCTCGGTCATCTCGGCGATAGGGGATCCCGATTCCTTCGAGCGCAATCTGCGGGAACTGGGTGCCGGCCTTGAGGGGATCTGGCGATACCCCGACCATCATCGTTTCACCGCGGAAGAGATAAAAGCTCTGGCCGCGGCTTCGGGCGACCGCCCCGTGATAACCACTTACAAGGATTTCTCGCGGTTCCCGGCGGACTGGGAGACTCTGCTCGCCGGGCCGCTCTATATCCTCTCCGTACGGATAACTTTCCTCTGCGACGGCTACCGCCTCATGATGGACCAGCTTATCCCTCCAAGGAGCGCGGCGTGAGGGCCTGGCCGGTGAAAAAGCCCGCCGGACGCGCGCGGAGGCCCGCCGTCTTTCTGGACAGGGACGGGGTGCTGGTCCATAACCGCGACGGGTACTACCTTACCGACCCGGCTAAGATGAAGGTTTATCCTTTCGTCCCCCGGGCCCTCCGGATCCTCTCGGACGCGGGCTTCCGCCTCATAGTGGTCACCAACCAGTCCGGCGTGGAAAGAGGCTATATGACCCTGCGCACGGCGGCGGAGATAAACAGGAAACTGGCCGGCTTCCTTCGCAAGGCGGACACGCCGCTGGACGCCGTTTATTTCTGCCCTCACGCTCCCTCCGCGAAATGCGCCTGCCGCAAGCCCGCCACCGGTCTGCTCAAAGAAGCGGGCAGGGACTTTCCCCCGGCACGCGGCGGGTCCTGGCTGGTAGGCGACAAGTTCAGCGATCTCGGAATGGCGAAACGCGGAGCCCTCAGGCCGGTCCTCGTCCTTACGGGCCAGGGAAAGGCCCAGCTCCGTAAAAATGGCGTTCCGCCGCGCGGCACGCTCGTGAAGAGGGACCTTCTAGCCGCCGCACGCGCGATAATCGCCGCCATGTGCTTCCTCTGCGCGCCCGGCCTCCGCGCGGAAGAACCCGTGATGCTGGCTCATCCCCTGGCCGGAGCGGAGGAGATAACCCTTTCGAACGCGGCCGGGGCGGTGCCGTGGGCGGGAGAGAGGCTGGATTTCCAGCTGAAATGGGGCGTGATAGGCGTAGGGGAATCCTATCTCTCGGCCAGGGCCCCCGTTTCCGCCGGAGGCGAAGCCGCGTGGCACCTGGTCTCGGAAGCCGTCTCCGCGTCGTGGATAGACAGCTTCTTCAAGGTAAGGGACCGCAACGACGCCTGGATGGCCGTATCCGACCACCGTTCGCTGGGTTATTCGAAGAACATAAGGGAAGGGCACTGGAAACTGAAGGAGTGGGTTTATTTCGATTATTCCACCATGACCTTCCGCGGGCAGCGGTCCAAGAAGGACAATCCCCCTTACGCGGTGGAAGGGACGCTGCCCGGGAGGGTGAACGACATACTCTCGGCCCTTTACGCCGTCAGGCTGATGCCGCTCGAGCCCGGCGCCGTCTATTCGATGGACGTCAACACGCGCAAGAACTGGAAACTGGACATAGTGGTCCTCGGGAGAGAGAAGATCAAGACCGCGCTCGGCAGGAAGAAATGCCTGGTGGTCGAGCCCCGTGTCGGGGAGGAGGGCATCTTCGTGGCGAAAGAGGGAAAACGCCTGCTCGTCTGGCTCACCGACGATGAACTCAAGATACCGGTATTACTCAAGGCGGAGGTCTTCATCGGTTCCGTCACGGCCGAGCTCAAGCGCCGCACCGTCTCCCCGGTTCCCGCGCCCTGAACCCCGCCGGCGGCTTTCAGAGTCCCCCGTATCTTTTTATATAATATGTCATGCCCCGCCACGATCTATCCCGGCTTAATTCGATAATCGACCGTTTCAAGGACACCCGCGTCGCCGTAATCGGCGACATAATGCTGGACCGCTATATCAAGGGTTCGGTCAAGCGCATCTCCCCCGAGGCCCCGGTACCGGTGGTGCGCGTGAAGGAGGAACAGCGCGTCTGCGGCGGTTCCGGCAACGTCGCCTGCAACCTCGCCGCCCTCGGGGCCCGCCCGGCCCTGGCCGCCCTGGTGGGAGAGGACCCGGCCGCCGGCGAACTGCGCGCCATACTCGCCGCCCAGGGAGTCCCCTCCTCCTTCCTAGTGGCCGACCCGTCCTACCGTACCATAGAGAAGACCCGCGTCATAGCCGAACACCAGCAGGTTGTCCGCTACGACAAGGACCCCGAAGACGACGTACCCCGCGCGGCGGTTCCGCGCCTGGAACGGGCGCTGAAGGACGAACTGGCCGCCGGGGCCAGGGCGGTCATTCTCTCGGATTACGGCAAGGGCATACTCGTGCCGGCGACGATACGGCGCTTCACGGCCATCTGCCGCAAGGCCGGCGTCCCGGTGTTCGTGGACCCCAAGGTGGAACATTTCCGCCAGTACAAGGGAGTCACCTGCCTCACCCCCAACACGCTCGAGGCCTTCTCCGGCATGGGCCTGCCGCTGAAAGACGGGACCGAAGCCGTGGAGAAACTCGGCCGCGACATAATAAGGGCGCTGGGCGCGAAAGCCCTGCTGATAACGCAGGGCGAGAACGGCATGACCATTTTCGAGAAGCGGGGAGCCTCCGTCTCCTCCTCGCATATCCCGACCCGGGCGCGCGAAGTGTACGACGTTACCGGCGCCGGCGACACGGTCATCTCCGTTCTGGCCCTCGCGGCCGCGGCCGGAGCGGACCTCTACGAGGCCTCGCTCATCGCCAACTTCGCCGCCGGAGTGGTGGTGGCCAAACTGGGGACCGCCGTCGTAACGCCGGCCGAACTAAAGGAGAGCATGAAAGAATGGCTGAAAACTGCCTGATAGTCATTCCCGCCCGCTACGGCTCGCAGCGCTTCCCCGGCAAGGTCCTGGCCCCGATAGCGGGCAAGCCGGTGCTGCAATGGTGCTGGGAGGCGGCGGTAAGGTCCCGGCTCGGCCGCGTCGTCATCGCCACCGAGCATGAACGAGTCCTGGCTTTCGCCCGCTCCATCGGCGCCGAGGCCCTCATGACCAGCCCCTCCTGCCAGTCCGGCACCGACAGGGTATACGAGGCTTACCGCGCCTCGGGCGGCCGGCCCGCATTCGTGGTGAATTTCCAGGGCGACGAGCCATTCATGACCTCCGCCACCCTGGTCAAGGCGCTAAAAAAACTCAAAGCCTCCCCGGACTGCGGCATAGCCACGGCCTGCGCGCGGATAAAAGAGAAAGCCGATATTTCCAGCCCGAACTGTGTAAAGATCGCTATGAACTCCGCCGGCCGGGCGCTTTATTTCTCACGCTGCCCGGTCCCGTACCACCACGATCTTTCCGATCTCAAGGACCATCCCTATTTCAAGCACTGCGGCTTCTACGTCTACCGGCGGGCGGCGCTGGAGAAGTTCGTGCGTCTCAGGCCCAGCCCGCTCGAGCGCCTGGAGCGGCTGGAACAGTTGCGGGCCATGGAGAACGGCATCGGCATCGCCGTCGCCCAAGTGCCGGCCCTGGGCCCGGCCATCGACGTGCCGGCGGACCTCAAGGCCGCGGCGAAATTTCTCGGGAAGTCCCGGAGATAAAGATCCGCCCCTCCCTTCGCGGAGGGGTTTTTCGGGGTTTTGCGCTCATCGCGCGGGGATAACAATGACCAGATATATATTCGTCACCGGCGGCGTAGTAAGTTCACTCGGCAAAGGGATAACGGCGGCGTCCATCGGGCGGCTGCTGAAAGCCCACGGGCTCTCGGTCAACATCGTCAAGTGCGACCCGTATATCAACGTCGACGCCGGCACTATGGCCCCCTTCCAGCACGGCGAGGTCTTCGTGACCGACGACGGGGCCGAGACCGACCTGGACCTGGGCTATTATGAGCGTTTCCTGGGACTCGACACCACCCGCGTCAACATCGTCACCGCCGGCCAGATATACCAGTCCGTCATCGCCCGCGAGCGCGAGGGCGGGTACCTGGGCCAGACCGTACAGGTCATCCCCCATATCACCGACGAGATCAAAAAACGATTTTTCAGGGCGGGCGAGGGCGTCGACGTGGCGATCATCGAGATAGGCGGCACGGTCGGAGACATTGAGAGCCTTCCCTTTCTCGAGGCCGCGCGCCAGATGCGTCCCGACCGGACCCGCAGCGACGTTCTTTACCTGCACGTCACGCTCGTGCCCTATCTTTCCGCTTCCGACGAGCTCAAGACCAAGCCGACGCAGCATTCGGTCAATAAGCTGCGCGAGATCGGCATCGATCCCGACATCATAGTCTGCCGGGCCGAGAAGACCCTGTCCCGCGAGATCAAGAACAAGATAGCGCTGTTCACCAGCGTCCCGAAAGAAGCGGTCATAGACTGCCCCGACGCGCAGTCCATATACGACGTCCCGTTCCTGCTCAAGAAGCAGGGGCTCGACGAGCAGATCATGATGCTGCTGCGCCTCCGGAGCGGAAAATGGGACTTCGACGAATGGACCGACTTCGTCAAGAAGCTCAAGGAAGCCGAATGCGCCCCGTCGGTGCGCATAGCCATCGCCGGCAAGTACACCAAGCTCAAGGATTCCTACAAGTCGCTGGTGGAGGCCGTAAACCACGGCGCCATCGCCAACGGCGTGAAGGTTGAATTCGACTACGTCGACGTAGAGGACCGGGACTGCCGCGAGCGCCTGGCCAAGGCCGACGGCCTGATAGTGCCCGGCGGCTTCGGCGACCGGGGCATAGAGGGCAAGATCGAGGCCGTGCGCTTCGCGCGCGAGAACGGCCTGCCTTTCCTGGGCATCTGCCTCGGGATGCAGTGCGCGGTTATAGAGTTCGCCCGCAACGTGCTGGGCTGGAAAGGCGCCCACTCTTCCGAGTTCGCGCCTAAAACGAAGTATCCCGTCGTCGGCCTGATGGCGGCCCAGAAGAACGTCAAAGACAAGGGCGGCACCATGCGCCTGGGTTCCTATCCCTGCTCGATAAAGGCCGGCACCCTGGCCCGCGGCGTCTACGGCGCGGCCGAGATAGCCGAGCGGCACCGTCACCGCTACGAGTTCGATACTAAGTACGCAGCCGCTTACGAAAAGAGCGGGATGCTGATAAGCGGCAGGAACAAAAAACTGAATCTCCCCGAGATGGTGGAGATAAAGAAGCATCCCTGGTTCATGGGAGTTCAGTTCCATCCCGAATTCAAGTCCAAGCCGCTGACGCCGCACCCGCTGTTCACCAGTTTCATCGCGGCGGCGGCAAAGAACCGGAAAAAGGATTAGGAGAGAAATGGTCAGGCAAAGAACCGTAAAAGCCGGAAAAGTATCCTTCTCCAACGCGGGCAGGCTGGCCTATATCGCCGGGCCCTGCGTGATAGAGTCCCCCTCCTCTTATTCGGAGCAGGCCGCCGCGCTTAAGCGGACCTTCGGGACCCTGCGGACGCCTTTCGTCCTCAAGGCCTCGTTCGACAAGGCCAACCGGACCTCCCACTCCTCTTTCAGGGGAGTGGGAATGGACGCCGGGCTGGACCTGCTGGCCCGTATCAAGGCCAAGCTGGGCGTCCCGGTGCTGGCCGACATACACCTGCCGCAGCAGGCCGAGGCCGTCGCGCGGGTGGCGGACATACTGCAGATCCCGGCCTTCCTCTGCCGCCAGACAGACCTCCTCTACGCCGCCGCCGGCACCGGGCGGGCCGTGAACGTCAAGAAAGGCCAGTTCATGTCGCCCTGGGAGGCGCAGAACATCGTCTCCAAGCTCGAGTCCCGCGGCTGCCGCGACATAATGCTCACCGAGCGCGGCGCCAGCTTCGGCTACGGCAACCTGGTGGTCGATATGCGCTCTCTCGAGATACTCAAGGACACCGGCCGGCCCGTGATATTCGACTGCACCCATTCCGTGCAGCGTCCGGGCGCGCTCGGCAAGTCCACCGGCGGCGACATAAGGTTCTCCCTGCCGCTGGCCCGGGCCGCCGTGGCGCTGGGGATCGCCGGCGTCTTTTTCGAAGCTCATCCCAGCCCCGCCAGGGCCCTCTCGGACGGCCCAAACTCGCTGCCGATGCGTGTTGTCCGCCCCGCGGTTAATTTGTTAAATACTATGGATAAGCTGGCCAAAAAACTGCGTAACCCACTATGAAATGTCCCAACTGCGCCCAGGAGAACAAATCCTCAACCCGCTTCTGCAAGAAATGCGGACGCGACCTTACCCTTCCGCCCGTCTGGTTCCCGGACTGGAGATGGCATCTCAGGACCCTCTCATGGATATTCCTGGCCCTTATCGGCTTTTTCTTCACCGCCAGCCACCTCCTGCACCGGCTGCCGCCGCCTTACGCCCAGCGGGACATACCCAAGGAGATGACTCCCTGGCTTAACCCTCACAAGACCCCCGCGCCATGAGCATACGCATGACGGACGCCAGAATACTCTCCCGCGGCCGCCGGGTAGTAAAGGCCGAGGCCGCCGCGGTGGCGGGGCTTAAACGCGCCGTAGGGAAGTCTTTCGTCGCGGCGGTGCGCCTGGCGGCGTCCGCGCCGCGCGTGGCCGTGGTGGGCGTGGGCAAGTCCGGCCTGATCGGGCGCAAGATAGCGGCCACGCTCGCCTCCACCGGCACGCCCAGCGTCTTCCTCCACCCGGTGGAGTGCCTGCACGGCGACATGGGCATGCTCTCCAAGGGAGACGTGGTGCTGGCGCTCTCGCATTCCGGCGAGACCGAGGAAACCAACAAGCTTCTGCCCTACCTGCGCCGGCAGGGCTTCAAAATAATCTCTTTCACCGGGAACGTCTCCTCCCGGCTGGCGAAGCACTCTCACATCGCCATAGACCTGGGAGTCCGCTCCGAGGCCTGCCCTTACAATATCGTGCCGACTTCTTCCACCGCCGCCATGCTGGCGCTGGGGGACGCGCTGGCCATAACCCTTATGGAACTCAAGGGCTTCACCAGTTCTAATTTCGCCAGTCTCCATCCCGGCGGCTCGCTGGGAAGACTGCTCAATCTCAGCGTCCGGGACATAATGCGCAAGGGCCGGGACAACCCGGTGGTCGAAGCCGGGGCCCCGCTTTCGCGCGCGCTGAAGGTGATGACCTCCACCAGGCTGGGCGCCGTCTCCGCCGTGGACGGCCGGGGCCGCTTGGCAGGCTTCTTCACAGACGGGGACCTGCGCCGCTGCCTGCAGTCGGGCGCCGTGACCCTCGCCGCCCCCCTTTCATCCCTGATGACCCGCTCCCCCCTGCGCGTCGGGCCCGAAACCCCGGCCATGGAAGCCGCGGCCATACTGACCTCCCGCAGGATAGACAATCTTCCCGTTGTGGACTCCCGGGGCCGGCCCGTCGGCATCGTCGACGAGCGCGACCTTCTGAAAGAGGGGCTCCTGTAGTGCTTTTACGCTTCGCTCAGATATCCCTTCTCCTGCTGGCGCCGCTTGGCGCCTGCTCCCGGAGCGGGCCCGCCGCGGATTTCCCCACCGGCGCGGGCCTTATAACAGGGCTGCGGGTCACGGAGCGGGAGACCTCCGACCCAAAATGGTCGCTTGAGTCGCAGGCGGCCAGGCTCAACGAGGAAACGGGGATACTGAGCTTCGCGTCCCCCCGAATAATTTTCTTCGAAACCGGTGCCGCGGCCTCAGTCATCACTTCCGGCGAAGGCGAACTTGATATGGCGACGCAGGACGCCCGCCTGGAGAAAGGGGTACTGGTCGACTCCCGCGCGGAGGGTATGACCCTGGCCACCGAGACGCTGCGGTTCAGCGCCGCCGAGAACAAGATCCTCTCCGACGACGAGGTGCTCATCACCCGCGGCCGCACCCGGATAAAGGGCCGGGGCTTCCGCGCCAACCCGGACCTGTCCCGCATCGAGTTAAAGCAGCAGGAGACCACGCTTCTGCCGGAGGACGGATGACCCGTTCCCTGCCGGCGCCGGAAAAGGCCCTGCTCGCGCTCCTGCTCTGCCTGCCGGCCGGCGCCGACGCCCGGAACGACGACATCCTGATGGGCTCCGTGGTCAAGAGCGACTCCTGGAGCATGGACCGCAATACCGACACCGAGCATTTCAAGGGCGACGTCAGCTTCTCCAACCCCGGCTACAGCCTGCGGGCCGACGAAGCGGTCTATTACCGGGGTATCGGGGAATGGAGCGTAAAGGGAAGCGTCGCCATCCGCCGCCTCCTCGAGGACGGCTCTACGCTGGACCTCTTCTGCGAACGCGGACGCTACGCGGAGGACGGGGAAAGAGCCGAGCTTTTCAGCGGCGCCGAACCCGTGCGCTCGGTCTATACAGCGCCCGACGGCCGGAGGCTGAAGGCCTTCATCGACGCCGGCGCGCGGAAAGCCGTTATCATCGGAATGGGATACATCGCCCTTGAAATGTG
>JAVVFK010000349.1:0-1845 GCA_032251015.1 Elusimicrobiales bacterium | reverse complement strand
AGACCGTCCTGATGCGCGTCGATTACAATGTGCCGATAAAGGAAGGCGTCATAAAGGACGACACGCGCATGCGCGAGACGCTGCGCACGCTCAAGCTGCTGCTGGACAACGAGTGCAAGGTGGTCCTGATGGCCCATATGGGCCGCCCCAAGGGGAAGGCGGACCCCAAGTACACGCTGGCGCCCGTGGCGCCGGCCCTTGAGAAGCTGGCCGGGGTCAAGGTCCATTTCGCGTCCGACTGCGTGGGCCCGGAGGCCGAGAAGGTCGTGAAGGCCGCCAAGAACGGCGAGATAGTGCTGCTTGAGAACCTGCGCTATCATCCCGAGGAAGAGAAGAACGACGAGGCTTTCGCCAAACAGCTCTCCGCCCACGGCGAGTTCTTCGTGCAGGAGGCCTTCGGCGCGGTGCATCGCGCGCACGCCTCCACCTCCGCGGTGACCAAATTCCTGCCCGGGGCCATCGGCCTGCTGGTGCAGAAGGAGCTTGAGTACCTCGACAAGGCGATGTCCAACCCGGCGCGGCCCTTCGTGGCCATAATCGGCGGGGCCAAGGTCTCCGACAAGATAAGCGTGCTCTACAGCCTGATAGAGAAGGCGGACACGCTGATAATAGGCGGCGGCATGGCTTATACCTTCCTGGCCGCGCAGAACACCAATATCGGCAAGTCGCTGCTGGAACCGGAGAAGGTGGAGGAGGCCAGGCAGATCATCCTCAAGGCCTTCAAGAACAACGTGGAACTGCTGCTGCCGGCCGACCATATAGTGGTCAGGGAAGTGAAGGCGGACTCCCCCAGGGAAGTGACGCAGTCTATGGCGATAGGCGACGAGTGGATAGGCGTGGACATAGGTCCGCGCACGGAGCTGCTCTTCGCCGACAAGGTGAAGGGCGCCAAGACCGTGTTCTGGAACGGGCCGATGGGCATCTTCGAGATGGAGCCTTTCGCCAGCGGCAGCGTGGCGCTGGCCAACGCGATGGCCGAGGCGACCAAGTCCGGCGCGACGACGATACTGGGCGGCGGGGACACCCTCTCCGTGCTCAAGACGGCCAAGGTGCCCGGCGAGAAGATGTCGCACTGCTCCACGGGCGGCGGCGCGTCGCTGGAGTTCGTGGAGGGGAAGGCGCTGCCCGGGCTGGTGGCGCTGTCGAAGTGATCTTTCGGGACGATTTTCGGGATAAATAGGAGAAGCAAATGTATACACTGGTGACTGTACTGCACGTGATAATAGCGTTCCTGCTGATAATAGTGATAGTGGTTTTTCAGAGCAGCAAAGGCTCGGCGCTGGCGATGTTCGGCGGCGGCGGCGACGCGCTGTTCTCGTCGGGCAGCGGGACGACTTTCATAAAAAAGTTCACGATGGGCCTGGCGATAGCCTTCGCCGCGACCTCCATCATGCTCACGGTGTTCTCCAACGCGGAGCGGCGGCGCTCGGTGGTGTTCGAGAACCCGATGGGCCAGCCGCAGCAGGCGGCGCCGGCGCAGCCCGCGCCCGCGGCTCCCGCGCAGGCTCCCGCCGGGAAGTAACTGGCGGGGGAGGCCCCGGATTTTATAGAATTTAGGGGCAGTCTGTTCTTTTTATGCGCGGGTGGTGGAACTGGTAGACACGCACGTTTGAGGGGCGTGTGCTTAACGGCTTGCGGGTTCGAGTCCCGCCCCGCGCAGTTGTTTTCCTGAGAGGGAGGGTTTTAACGGCCCTCCCTCTTTTTTTATGCTGGATAAATTTCCTTTGAAAACTCTGGAAGAGATAGCCGCTAAGGCGGGGACGCCGGCGTACGTGTATTCGGCCGATATTCTGCTGAGGCAGGTGCGGGCGTATAAGCGGGCTTTTCCGCGGGCGCTCATCTGCT
>JAVVFK010000348.1:0-1850 GCA_032251015.1 Elusimicrobiales bacterium | reverse complement strand
CTGGATCTCGGAAACAAGATTTCCCTCACGCTCACACCCTATGCGCCGCACGTTCCCTTCGCCGGCAAGCTGATCGCGCCTTCCGCGTTCTATGATTCGTTCGATCAGATCCACAAGCTCGCGCGCCTGACCGTGACCAAACCTTTGATTGGCAGCAGAGTCACGCCCAGCCAAGTGACCGCCGCGCGCCTGGCCACGGGAATCGCCGCCGCCGCCATCGGCGCGCCGGGTTTCGCCCTGCTGTTCACCCCGCAGTGGCTGGTCAAGTACCGGACCCGCAGGCGGGTCCTGGCCGGGGACGGAGAGGGCGGGGAATGATGCGGGCGGACGCCGCGTTCTCCCAGGGGCTGTTCCGGGCCTGGGGCGGTCTGGTCCGGCGCGGCGCCTGGGCGGTGGTCGTGCTGTCGGTCCTGGGGGCGGGGCTGACCGTCGCCTACCTGTCCCGCAATCTGGCGATCAACACGGATACCACGGACATGCTGTCCGCGGAGTTGCCGTTCCGCGTGAACAATCGCGAGGTCAACCGCCTGTTCCCGCAGTCGCGCGACAACCTTCTGCTGGTCCTGGACGGCCGGGTGCCGGAACTGCTCGATCGGGCGGCGGCTGAGCTGACCGGCCGCCTCAGAGCCAAGCCGGAAACCTTCGGCGCCCTGTTCGATCCGGAGGGCGATCCCTTCCTGCGACGGAACGGCCTCTTGTTCCTGGACATCGACGAGTTGGAGGATTTGACCGGCCGTCTGGCGGAGGCCCAGCCCTTTCTCGCCAGCCTGTGGGGCGATGCCAGTCTGGCGACCCTGCTCGACCTGCTGCGCCAGGGGATCGAGCAGCAGCTCGAGGGCAAGGCGCCGCCGGTCGCGCTGGCCCGGGTACTGGACCTGCTGGCCGAGGTGGGCGAGGCGCGTCTGAAGGGCGAGGACGCGGTGCTGTCGTGGCGGCGCCTGCTGGCCGGAGAGGACGAGGGCACGGCCACGCGCATGATCGTTCTCAAGCCGCCGCTGGACTTCGCCTCCCTGCAACCGGCCGGCAGGCCCATCGCGGCCTTGAAGGATCTCAGGCGGCAGTTGGCGCTGGGCGGTTCGGGGCCGGTGCGTTTGCGCCTCTCCGGGTCGGCCGCCCTGCAGCAGGATGAACTACACAGCGTCGAGCAGGGCATGGGCTTGGCCGGCATCATTTCCTTCTTCCTGGTCATGGTCCTGCTGATCCTGGGGCTGCGCTCCCTACGCGTGGTCGTGGCCGTGCTGGCGACCTTGATCTTGGGCCTGATCTGGACCGCCGGGTTCGCGATCTGGGCGCTCGGCTCCCTGAATCTGATCTCCGTTGCCTTCGCCGTGCTGTTCATCGGCCTCAGCGTCGATTTCGGCATTCATTTCTCCCTGCGCTACCGGGAGAACCGCACGGGCGGGCTGGACAACGGGGCGGCCCTGGATACGGCGGCGGCGAAGGGCGGCGGCGGCCTGACGCTGTGCGCCGTGGCGGCGGCCATCGCCTTCTTTTCGTTCCTGCCCACGGATTACGTCGGCCTGGCCGAACTGGGCCTGATCGCCGGATCGGGAATGTTCATCGCCCTGGCGGCGAACCTGACCGTGCTGCCGGCGATCCTCACCCTGATGCCCGCCGGGGCGGACGGCGGCGCGGGCGGCGGCCTTTGGGCGATGCGGGCGGGCCGGGTCCTGCAGCAGCACCCCCGCCGGGTGCTGCTCGGCGCGGCGGGGGTGGCAGTCATTGGCCTGGCCCTGGTCCCCCAGGCACAGTTCGATTTCGATCCTCTGAACCTGCAGGATCCGCGCCTGGAATCGGTTGCCGTTATCCATGAACTGGCGGCCGGGGACGGGGCCTCGCCCTACAGCGCC
>JAVVFK010000347.1:0-1856 GCA_032251015.1 Elusimicrobiales bacterium | reverse complement strand
CAAATGTATGGATACCAGCGAAATCGACAATTATGCCTAATGTGTCCATCGGAGATAACGTGGTCGTTGGGGCGAATTCCGTCATAACCAAAGATGTTCCATCCGGGGTGCTATGTGGCGGTATCCCCGCCCGGATAATAGTCGCCGCGGGTACGCCGCTCGAGAAGAACCTGCTGTCGCGCGGCTACCGGGACAGTACCGTCTCCGTCGGCAGGTCCTTCCTGCGCTACAGGAGCGCCGCGGGGGAGATGAGGAAGCTTGACCGGGAAGGGGCCGCCTTCCTGATACACCGCCACCAGGACCTCAAAACGCTGCTCTTTTACCGGCCCGCCGGCAAGGTCACCGTGCTCAACCACACTTTCTACGGCGTCCGTAAAAAGGACCCTTTTCACCGCTTCATCTTCTCCCGGGCCGACCTCTGGATAGTTCTTACTCCCGCCCAGAAGGAGAACCTGCTGGACACTTCTCCCGTCGACGCGGACAAGGTCGCGATCGTCCCCAACGGTGTTGACCTGGCCCGTTTCTCGCCCAGGGAGTCGCTGAAATTGCCCGGTCCGGAGGCCGGTCCCCTGCAGATAGGCATAGTCGCCCGGCTGGACCCGCAGAAGGGGCAGGACCTCGCCGTACGCGCGCTGGCCCTGCTGAAGAAGGATCTCCCGAGGCCGGTAAGCCTGCACTTTATCGGGGCCAACACCCCGGGCGAGACTCCGATGCGCCCCGTTCTCGACGAGCTCGCGCGCGAGCTGGGAGTGGAGGATGCCGTCGTTTACGACGGTTTCTTCGACGACCTCTCCAAAAGGCTCCGGGAACTCGCCGTGGTCTGGATGCCGTCCTGGAAGGAAACCTTCGGCCGCTGCATACCCGAAGCCATGGCTTCCGGCGTGCCCGTAGTGGCCTCCGCCGCGGGCGGCGTGCCGGATATCATAGACGACGGCCGCACCGGGCTGCTTTTCCGTACCAAGGACGCCGCGGACCTGGCGGAGAAGACTAAGGCGCTGCTCTCCGACCCGGAACTCTATGAGCGCCTGGCCGCGGCCGCGCTGGCCGACGCCCGGGAACGCTACGACATAGAGAAGATCTGGCGCAGGCTGGCGGAAGCGGTCAGGTCCGGCAGGCCCTGAGCCTCCACGGTTTTTGCGCCGTCTTTAAAAATATATAATGATTCAATAGAGTGGTATTACGGATTTCAGTTACCCGTTACAGGAGGACACAATGGAAGCACTCGGAATGATAGAGACCAAAGGCCTCATCGCCTGCGTGGAAGCGGCCGACGCCGCCGTCAAGGCCGCCAACGTGAAGCTGGTCGCCTACGAGAAGATCGGCTCCGGCCTGGTCAGCATCCTTTTCAGGGGCGAGGTCGCGGCCTGCCGCGCCGCCTGCGATTCCGGCGCCGCCGCCGCCCAGAAGGTCGGAGAACTGGTCAGCGTGCACGTGATACCTCAGCCGCACGGCGACCTGGAAGGCAAGCTCCCGATAACCGACAACAGGAAGAAGTAATTCTCGCCAGGGGAGAGGGCGCGCGGACCCGCGGGGTCCCGCGCCTTCCCGCCGTTTTAACGGAGGACATATGTTATTCGCCAGAGTGGTAGGCAACGTCGTCTGCACCCGCAAGGACGACAAGCTCGTGGGCACGAAACTGCTGATGGTGCAGCCCGTCGGCCTGGACGACAAGCCGAAGGGCAATCCCCTGGTCGGCGTCGACGCCGTCGGCGCCGGGCTGGGAGAGCTGGTCCTGCTAGTGCAGGGCTCCTCGGCCCGCCAGACCTCCAAGACCGAGAGCACCCCGGTCGACTGCACCATATTCGCCATAGTGGACACCATCGAGAAAGAAGGCAAGGTCCTCTTCAAGAAATCCG
>JAVVFK010000346.1:0-1870 GCA_032251015.1 Elusimicrobiales bacterium | reverse complement strand
TTTGGTCATGGGATGTAGTCCTTTCGATGTGGGCCGGCTTCCATCTTTTTTCCTTGCGGCGGGCCCGGCCGGCGAACTCATTCCGGCACCGGGCGCTGCCCGAATGCCTCCGGATAGCGCGATTTGAGCCGTGGCGACAGCCAGGCCAGGATCAGCAGCAGCAATGCAACGGCGCCAACACCGGCCTGCCACAGCGGGTTGGCCAGGAAACGGCCGAGGAAACCTTCATCGGCAGGAGCCGGTGCGGGCTGGCGGACCTCTTCCTGCATGGCGGGCGGCGTGGGCTCAGCCTGTGTCATCGGCTCGGCTTCAGCCGGTGCGGGTTCGGCGGCCTCTTCCTCCGGTTCGACCGCAGCCGTTTCCCCGGCCATGTCCGCGGCATCCTCCGGAGCCGTCGCGTCTTCGGCCAGGGCGCCCTGCATCCGGGCCAGTTCGTCATCACTCAATTCGACCAAGCGGTGCAACTGGGCAATCTGCTGCTCCAGATCGGCCAGGCGGTCGTTCAGGTCCTGGTTCTGCTGGCGCTGGGCCTCCAGTTCCTCGACGGCCAGGGCCAGGTCCTTGCGCACCTGCTCGACCTCGCCGCCTTCGCTGCTCTGGCCGCCTTCGCCGCCGGCGGCGGTGCCGGCATCAGCCGCCTCGGGGGTGACCAGCTTGAGTTGGGCGTCGGCAGCGGATGCTTCGTCCGCGATTCCCGTGGGGGACGGGGACGCTTCGGTACCCTGTTCAGGCGCGCTCTCCCGCTGGACCTGGCCGGCGGCCGGGGCGGCGTCGGTCTGCTCGCTGCGGCCCTCACGCCACAGGCGATGATGCCGGCTGACTTCGGTCCGGGCTTCGGCCTGGCTGATGGCAGTGAATTCCTCGCGCGAAGGCACACGCAGGACATGACCGGCCTTGAGATTGTTCACGTTACCGTGCTGGAAGGCCTCGGGATTGGCGCGCACCAGACCGAGCATGGTCTGCTGCATGCTCACACCGGTATCGGGCCGGACCTTCTCGGCGATGTTCCACAGGGTGTCGTTGCGCTGCACCGGCCCGTACTCGGAACCGGTGAAGCGGGCCTGCTGACGCGCGGACGCGGTGGGCCGGGACGGCGCCGGCGCGGCGGCCTGACGGCCTGAGGTGGTGGGTGCGGCAGGCGCCGGCGCCGGGGCCTCGGCGGGCATCAGCGCGGGCGGATCGATCAGCATGGTGTACTCACGCACCATCTGGCCGCTGGCCCAGCGGGCCTGTACCAGGAAATCGAGATAGGGTTCGCGCACCGGGTCCTGACTGGTGACCTTGATCACGGCAGAACCGTCGGGTTTGGTGACAACGGCGAACTTGAGCCGGGTATGAAGATAGATACGTTCGACCCCGGCCTGCTGATAGGCCTGGGGCGAGGCCAGCTGCACCCTGAGCTGGTCAACCTCCTCGGGGCTGGCCGACAACAGGGATATCTCGGCGTCCAAGGGCTGATGCAGGGCGGAATTGAGCTTGATTTCGCCCAGTCCCAGGGCGTAGGCATGACTGGCAAAGGCACCCAGCATGGCCGTGACTAAGGCCGTTTTCCTAACCATTTCGCTTCCTCTTCATATGCCCGAGGACCCTTCCTGACCTGGATCCCGTCGTTTTGGATTTTGTGGAGAAGTATCCTGCAACTTAGCGTTCTTTATCGGAATTTCTTGAGCACCGCCCCCACTATAGCCTACAGGTAGTCTTTAACCAACAGCTCGGCGATCTGGATGCTGTTCAGGGCGGCACCCTTGCGCACATTATCGGCGACCACCCACAAATCTAAACCGCGCGGATGCGAGATATCCTCACGGATGCGCCCGACGTATACCGGGTCGTGATTGGCGCCCTCGGTGACCGCGGTCGGGTAGCCGCC
>JAVVFK010000345.1:0-1870 GCA_032251015.1 Elusimicrobiales bacterium | reverse complement strand
CTGCCTACCTCGCCTGGGGCGAGATACACGCCTCTGCCGCCTGGCGGGAGATGGAGGCAGCGGGCGCCACCCCGCAGCGCCTGCTCTGGGCCAGCACCGGCACCAAGGACCCGGCCTACCCGGACACCCTCTATGTCGACGCCCTCATAGGCTCGCCCACGGTCAACACCGTGCCGCCGGCCACGCTGAAGGCCTTCCTCGACCATGGCCGTGCCGCGCCCACGCTGGCGGAAGGCACGGACCAGGCGGCGGACCTGCTACGGGAACTGGCCCGGCGCGGCGTCGACCTGCCGCGCGTCACGGCCCGCCTGCAGGAAGAAGGCGTGGCAGCCTTCGCCAAATCTTTCGACGGCATACTGGCCGCAGTCGCCGCGGCGGCCGGGCGCCCTTGAGCGGCGGCTGCCGCGGGCTTTTCGTATAATGACAATCGATGGCAAAAGAACTGTTCCTCATCGCGGACATCGGCGGCTACACGCGCTTCATGCGCGGCCAGGCGCTGGCCCACGCCCAGGTGGTGGTGGCCAACCTGTTGGAAGCCATACTCTCGGCCGCCGCGCCCTTCCGTGTGGAGAAACTGGAGGGGGACGCCGTTTTTCTGCACCTGCCTGAAAGCGCGGACGCCCCGTTGCTGACCGCCGTAGGCGCCATGCGGGCTGGCTTTATCAAGAAGCAGCAGGCCATGCTGGCCGCCCGCACCTGCGACTGCGACAGCTGCTCGCAGATGCACAAACTTGACCTTAAATTCGTCGCGCACGCCGGGGAAGCGGCCCGCCAGCAGATCGGGACATTCAGCGAGCTGGCCGGTGTGGACGTGATAGTGGTGCACCGGCTGCTTAAGAACAATGTGCCCGTCCCCGAATATCTGCTGGGCACAGCTGCTGTACTATCACTCATGGGGACTACGCCGCCGCCTGAGCGGCTGGACCACGATCTGGAAGGCATAGGCCCCACGTTGACATATTACGCCGACCTCTCCGGCAAGAGCCCCAGGCCGGTACCGCCGAAAGCCTCACCCCTGAAAAAGATCGCGGCCCGGTTGATGCTGGAGGCCAGGGCCTTCCTTTTTTCTACCGGTCTGAAAGAACGTATACATATAAAATCCGGAATGACCTCTCGATGACCAACCCTGTACCGCATCCAATCGAATCCGCCTGGCGGCGTGCGCTTTTCGTCGGCCTCGTTCTTTTCTGCCTCACCCCGTACGCCTCTCCGCCGCTGGCGCTGGCCCTGGGCCTGGCGCTGGCGCTTACCGTCGGCCATCCTTTCAGGGCGCATAACGGGCGTGCTGTGAAATACCTGCTGCAGGCTTCCGTGGTGGGCCTCGGCTTCGGCATGAATTTCCGGGCGGTACTGGCCGCCGGAAGCGCGGGGGCTGGCTATACGGCCATCACCATAGCCGCGACCCTGGCCGCCGGTTTGCTGGCCGGGCGGCTGCTCGGCGTCGGGCGCAAAACTTCGGCCCTGATCTCCGCCGGCACCGCCGTATGCGGCGGCAGCGCCATAGCCGCCCTGGCTCCAATACTGGACGCCGACGAACACGAGATCTCGGTAGCGCTGGGCACGGTCTTCATCCTTAACGCCGCGGCCCTGTTCCTTTTTCCGCCGCTGGGCCACGCGGCGGGGCTCAGCCAGACGCAGTTCGGGCTCTGGTCGGCCATAGCCATCCACGACACCAGTTCCGTGGTGGGCGCGGCGGCGCGCTACGGCGGGGAAGCGCTTGAACTGGCCACCACGGTCAAGCTGGCCCGCGCGCTCTGGATAGTTCCGCTGGCGCTGGCCGCGGCGCTGCTGGCGGGAAAAAAGAACGCCAAAATTGCCATGCCGTATTTTATCTTCGCTTTCCTGCTGGCTTCGGCGCTGGCCACCGCGC
>JAVVFK010000344.1:0-1872 GCA_032251015.1 Elusimicrobiales bacterium | reverse complement strand
GGGCGAGAAGTCGCCCGCCGCGCGGGACCTGCGCACCAAGGGGGCCCTGGCGATACTGGGGGCCGCCGCGCATATCAGGGACAAGGGGCGTAAAATGCCGGCCGGCGACCTGGCCGTGCTGATCCGCTCGCTGGAGGAGGCCTCGTTCAGGACCGGCAGGCCTTTCCCGGCCGACCTGGTCCCGGCGAGACGCTCCGCCTACCTGCGGGCGCTGAAGAGTTTCGCCCGCCTCGCCTCGTCCGAAAAAGATCCCGAAAAAAAGGTTTTCTACCGCGAGAACGCCGACTATTTTTCCTCCGCCCTCGGCGGTTCGCCTCCGGTCCCAGATTCTCCTTGAACTGGGCGGTTTAAATAGGTAAATTATTTCAGTCGTGCGGCGGAAGCCCAGCCCGGTCCGCCGACTAGAACGCCGGAGGCCGCAATGATAGACATAGCAAAGAACATCGCAACAGCACCCCGCCGTACCAAAGCGTCCGTTATACGCGAACTGCTCAAGACCACGAACCAGCCCGGGATAATCTCTTTCGCCGGCGGTCTGCCCGCGCCCGATCATTTCCCTTACGATTTCGTGGCCGACACCGTGAAGGAGATCATGGCCAAAAAAGGCCGGGTCGCCCTTCAGTACGGCCCGACTGACGGCCTGCCGGAGTTCAAAGAGGAGTTCCTGAAGTTCCTCAAGAAATACGAGCACATAGACGCCAAACCCGAGAACCTCATCATAACCACGGCCAGCCAGCAGGCGCTGGACATGGTCGGCCGCCTTTTCATCGACGCCTCCGACCCGGTCATAGTGGAGAAGCCCAGTTACATGGGGGCGCTGCAGGTCTTCCGCTCCTACGGCGCCGAGTTCATCGGCGTAAAACTGGAGGACGACGGCATCGCCGTGGACGAGCTGGAGGAGAAACTGGCCTGGCTGAAGGCCCAGGACGAGCATTACAAGTTCGTCTACCTGGTCCCGGACTTCCAGAACCCCAGCGGGGTCACGCTGTCCGCGGAGAAGCGCGATAAGGTCATAGAGCTTTCCGAAAAGTATAATGTCGCCGTTATAGAGGACTCTCCCTACCGGCAGATCCGCTTCGAGGGTGAGGAACCCAAGATGCTCTACCGCCTGGACAAGGAGACGCGCAAGACCGACAATGTCATTTCCCTGTTCACGCTGTCGAAGACCTTCGCCCCGGGCCTGCGCCTGGGCATAATACTGGCTCACGAGCAGATCATCCGCAAGATGGAGATACTCAAGCAGTCGCTGGACCTCTGCACCTCCAGCCTCAACCAGCTCATCGCCGCGGAATTCCTGCGCAGCGGTTACTTCGAGAAGCACATCAAGGTGGTCAAGGAAGACTACCGGCTCAAGAAGAACACGATGACCGCCGCGCTCGGGAAGTACATGCCCGAGAGCGTCACCTGGACCAATCCCGAGGGAGGCCTTTTCCTCTGGGTCCGCCTGCCGGAGCAGATGAGCGCGGACGATATGTTTCAGGACGCGCTCAGGGAGAACGTGGCCTATGTGATAGGCTCGGCTTTCCATTCGGACGGTTCGGGCAAGAACACGATGCGCCTGAACTTCTCCTTCGCTTCGCCCGAACAGATCGACGAGGGCATCAAGCGCCTCGCCGCCGCGGTCAAGAAGCGTCTCGTGGGCTCCAAATAGGGACGCCGATGTCTTTTCAGCAGGAATTCGCCGCCAAGCTGCGCGCCGCCGGAGTAGTCGGAGCCGGCGGCGCCGGTTTTCCCGCCTACGTCAAGGCGGGGGGGCGGGCGGAGTTCGTGCTGGTAAACGCGGCCGAATGCGAGCCGCTGCTCAAGAAGGACCAGAAGCTGCTGGAACTCTACGCGGAAAAGGTCTTCGACGGGCTGGAGGCGATGATGAGG
>JAVVFK010000343.1:0-1874 GCA_032251015.1 Elusimicrobiales bacterium | reverse complement strand
GCGGCATTCCCCGGAAGGCGCAGGCAGCAGAGCCGCCATACCGTCGGCGGGTGTGGTCTGGCCGGCTCCGCCGAAGGGGACCAGCAGGATCGATGCGCCAATGGAAGAGTCGAAAAGTTGCCCAAGGCCCTCCTGCCCCGCAACTTCCAGGCGGCCGAGGTTCTCGAGAAAGGCTCCCCTCATGTCGCCAGGACCGGTGTTCAGTACTATGGCGAAGGGTTCAACAGCCTCGAGGGCACCGTCGATGCGGGCCCGGGCGGCCTGTTCGGCGCCGTTGGTATCCAGGAAGGCCCTTGAGAGATCGACGATTCCTTTTCCTCTCCAGCGCATTACCAGCCGTGGTTCGGCCTTTACCCGGGCAATGAGGGTGGCCTCGAGATTCTCCTCAGCCGCGCTGCTGATACAGAAATCAAGATCTTCGGGTGCGATTACCACGGCCATCCGTTCCTGGGACTCTGAAATAGCCAGCTCCGTGCCGTTCAGCCCTTCATACTTGCGGGGTACGGCGTCAAGATCGATTTCGAGGCCGGGAGCGAGTTCTCCCACTGCGACGGCGACCCCCCCCGCGCCGAAATCGTTGCAGCGGCGGATTCGCTTCGCGAAGTCGGGATTCCTGAAGAGCCGCTGCAGCTTGCGCTCGGTGGGCGGGTTTCCCTTCTGGACCTCCGCCCCGCAGTCGGCCAGGGAGTCGAGGGAGTGCTCCTTCGATGAGCCGGTGGCGCCGCCGATTCCATCCCTGCCGGTACGTCCGCCGATAAGGAGTACCAGATCTCCAGGTGCCGGTTCCCGGCGTCTGACCGAGCTCTCCGGCGCTGCGCCGACCACCGCCCCTATCTCCATATGCTTGGCCTTGTATCCGGGGTGGTAGAACTCGTGTACCTGCCCGGTGGCGATACCGATCTGGTTGCCGTAGGAGCTGTAGCCCCGGGCGGCGACGGTAGAGATTGTACGCTGGGGCAGCTTCCCCGGCAGGGTCGCCTCCAGCGGCTCCCGGGGATCCGCGCTGCCGCTGACCCGCATGGCCTGATAGACGTAGGAACGCCCCGAGAGGGGATCCCGTATGGCGCCGCCGAGGCAGGTGGCCGCACCGCCGAAGGGCTCGATCTCCGTCGGATGGTTGTGGGTCTCGTTCTTGAACATCAGGAGCCACGGCTCGCTCCGGCCGTCAATATCGGCATCGACCCGGATGCTGCAGGCGTTGATCTCCTCGGAGGCGTCCAGGTCCTGGAGCCGGCCTTCGGCGCGAAACTGCTTCATCGCCAGGGTTGCCAGGTCCATAAGGGAGACCGCTTTGCCCGGGGAATAGCGCTTCTTAATCTCGAGATACCCCCGCCAGGACTCCTCGATCCTCTTGGAAACCGGGTCGTCCCCGAACTCTACCGATTCGATGCGGGTCAGGAAGGTCGTGTGCCGGCAGTGATCGGACCAGTAGGTGTCGAGAACACGGAGCTCCGTCTCCGTCGGATCCCGCCGCTCTGTTTCGGCGAACCAGGTGCGGCAGAGACGGAGATCTTCGACGGACATGGCAAGACCATATTCCTTTCGCAGAGCTTCGAGGCCCGCATCGTCCAGGCCGGTAAAACCGGCGACAGGCGGAATATCATCAGGTGCCGGAGCTTCGAGCTCGAGGGTCCGGGGCAGCTCGAGGGAGGCCTCCCGGGAATCGACGGGGTTTATCAGGTGCCCCCGCGCGGCGGCGAAGGCGGCGTCGGCCGTGGCCGCGTCGGGCGCGTAGGCCACCTGGACGTGGTTCGCTTGGTGCCGCGCCATCATCGCGTCGCGGTCGACGCCGTGGGCGACGAAGTGCAGGATCGGCCATTCGGGCGTCGTCGCCCGGCGCCGGCGCGCGGTCTCGGCTGCCGGCAGGCGCAGCG
>JAVVFK010000342.1:0-1876 GCA_032251015.1 Elusimicrobiales bacterium | reverse complement strand
CTCGTCGGCACGCTCCAACAGGGTGTCCAGCATCGCGCGCAGGGTATCGTCGGCGCCGGCGGCGGCCAGGGCCATCAAGGACGACTGGGGGTAATATGGCGGAAGACAGCGGATCTATCTTCTCGGATCTCAGGAAAAAAATTCCCCCGCCGGTCGAGGCGGAGAAAAAAACCTACAATCCTCCTCCGCCGCCGCCGGAGCGCGCCCCTCCCGCGCCGCCCCTTCCTCCCATCCCCGGCGCGGAGACCACCGCGCTAAAGACGGAATTTCTCGCGCTGCGCGAGGAACTCAAAGAATTGAAAAAGATCTCCGCGGCGTCGGCTCTTCCCGGCTCCGGGGAAGAATTCGCTTTCCGGCTCAGAAGGGCGGAGGAGATGATCGCCGAGCTGCGCGTCAAGGTCGAAGCAGGCGAGGAATTCGTGCGCGCGGAAACCGCCAAAGCCGCGCCCAGGAACGAACTGAACGACATGGATCTGCGGGTTGTCGATCTGATCGAATCCTTTTCACGCCTCCAGCGCACGTTCTCGAGCGGCGGTGAGCTGGCGGCGAGACTGGACCAGGCAGAATCCGCCGTCGCGGGGCTCCGCGACGTTTTCGACGGCCATCAGATAAGACTGAAGGCCGAACTGGACACCCTGGCGCCCAGAGAAGCCGTCGACGAAATGCGCGTCAAGCTGATGGCCGCCACGGGGGCTCTCGAAGAGATAAAGCGGGACCTGGAGAGATATTCGGCCGAGTTCGAATCGATGACCGCAGAATGCAGGAAAGCGCTGGGAGAAATGCGCGGACTGGCGAAAGCGGCGGAAGAGAGCGAGGCGGCGGACCCCCGATTCGAACAGCACCTGGCCGAAACCGTGTCGAAACTAAATGTCCGCATTTCCGGGATGGAGACCGCGATGCACGCGGGGCTTTCCGAACTTTCGGCGCGCCTCAAGAGCAACGAGACCTGCTACGGCAAGATGTTCGCGGCGGCGGAAGAGCGTCTGGAGAAGAACCTGGAACCGAAGCTCAAGGACATAGACGGGCAGCTGCACTGGTTACGGACGAATATGATAAGGCTCTCGGACGATTACTCCGTGGCGACCGAAAGGAAGATACGCGCCCTCGAGGCCAAGTACTCGGCCTTCGAAACTATATCCCGCCGCATGGACGCCATAGACGCCGCCCTGAAAGATAACGGGGGTATCGGCCTGCCCTGAACCTTTTTGTTATCATGTAGGTCCGCGGCATTTTCCGGATATATGAAAAAGAAAATCGGAGTTTCCGTTATAGGAGCCGGCATGTGGGGCAGCACCCTGGCGGCCCTGCTGGCGAAGAAAGGCTATTCCGTGCGGGCCTGGGAACACAACCGGGTCATGGCCGCGCACCTGCGCGACAACCGCACACATTCGGCCCTGCCGGGTTTTAAACTGCCCGCCGGGGTGAAGGTCTTCACCGAACTCGACAAGGCCGTGGTCTCGCCCGACCTGATACTGATGGCCGTGGATTCCCGCCACGTGCGGGCCCTGGCCCGCGCGATAAATCCCCTGCTCGAGGGGAAAAAGCTGCCGCACATAGTCGCCGTCTCCAAGGGCATAGAGTCGGGGAAATTCCTTACGGTCTGCGAGATAATGGAAGAGGAGATACCGCGCGCTAAACGCAGGACCATGATAATGACGGGTCCGAGCTTCGCCGTGGAACTGGCCGCCGGCGCCCCCACCAAGGCCGTGCTGGCGGGGCTGGACCCCGCGGAAGTGGAGAGGACCCGGAAGCTGATGGAGGGCGGTCCGCTGAAGCTGGAGCCCTGCGGGGACAGGCTGGGCGCGGAGCTGGGCGGCTCGCTCAAGAACGTGTACGCCGTCGGAAGCGGCATCATCGACGGGCTGTCGAAGGCGGC
>JAVVFK010000341.1:0-1879 GCA_032251015.1 Elusimicrobiales bacterium | reverse complement strand
TGTATGAGGTCCAACATTATAACAAGCTTCAAGGTGGTTGGTGTGGCGAACCAGGCTCATCACCTCGAATTTCCAGTCGGGATTTAGGCCGAATAGAGCGCCCAGCGCCACGTCGTCGATGCCGGCTTCGAAAGCCCTGTGCATGACGTAGAGCCGCCAGCGGTAATCGGCCTTGGGGGTATCGCCGGGGTGCAGCCGCGAGTAGAGTTCCCTGTCGTAAGTCTCCTGGAAGACCTGGTAGGTGCCGATGCCGGCCTCCTTTAGCTTGCGCAGGTCGGGGACGTTCATCGGCGCCGCGTTTACGTTGACGCGGCGTATCTGGCCGGCGCCGCGCCGGGTCGGTACTTTGACTGAGTAGATGGCGCGCAGGGCATCGGCTATGTAGTCGGCGCCGGTGGCCGGGTGCTCGCCGGTCACGAAGATGAGGCGCTTGTGACCTATGCGTCCGGCCAGCGCCTCGGCCTCGGCCTTTATTTCCTCTACGGACAGCATGCGGCGCACGGCCCGGCAGTTGCCGGTGCGGAAGCCGCAGTAGAGGCAGTTGTTGACGCAGTAATTGGCCGCGTAGAGCGGGGCGAAGGTCACGACGCGGTTGTCGTAGACCTTCCGCTTGACGGCGCGCGCCGCTTCAAAGACCTCTTCCAGCAGCTCCGGGGCCTCTACGGCCAGCAGCGCGGCGGTGTCCTCCGGCGGCAGGGCCTCGGATACCTCCAGCGAGCGGGCCAGTATCTCCCGCACGCGGGAGGGCTCCGGCGCGGGGGCCGCCAGGGCCGCCCTCAGCGCGGCGTCGTCTATGAAGTCCGCCCCTTTTGCAAGGTAGCCGGCGTAAGTGTCCGCGTTGACCGTCACGGGTCCCATTCTGCCTCCAGTAAGGGCGCTAGGCGCCCTTTAGCGCCGGATCGGATTCCGGCGCCGGTATTTCGGCGTCCCTGAGCGTGAGCTCGAAGGACGAACCCTCCCCGTACCTGGAACTCGCCCTGACTTCCCCCCCGTAAAGCGCTACCACTTTCCTGAGTATCGACAGGCCCAGACCGCTGCCGTCTATGCCCCGGGTATGTTCGTTCTTCATCCGCACGAACTCCCCGAAAAGTTTCGAAAGTTCCTCTTCCGTCATGCCGATGCCGGTGTCGGAGCAGCGCACCGAGACGGTCCCCGGGCCCGCCGCCTTCAGCTCCAGAACGGCGCGGCCTCCCTCCTTGTTGTATTTCACGGCGTTGGTGAGGAGGTTGGAGAAGACCATGTCTATCTCGCCGGGATCGGCCCGGAGAGGCAGGGAGGCCGGCGCGTCCACTTCGACCCGCACCTTCCGGGCCGCCGCCATCTCCGCTACGGCGTCGGCCGCCAGGGCGGCGGAGCGGGCCATGTCCACCGTCTCTATCTCCCGCTTCTTTCGGCCTGATTCCAGCCGGGTGAGGTCGAGCAGGTCCATTACCAGCTTGCGCATGCCGTCTATGCGGGTCACGCTGCGGTCTATCATCTGGTCGTAGGCTTCCAACTCGGGGCCTTTCATGCGCTCCTTAATCAGGTGCATGTAGCCCTCCACCGCGGCCAGCGGGCTTTTCAGTTCATGGGCCAGCACGCGGATGAACTCGAAGCGAATCTGACGTTTCTCGTCCTCAAGCCGCCGCGCCTTGCGCTGCAGGTAGACGCTGCGCGCGGCTTTGGTTATGGTCGCCCGCAGTTCCTCCGGGGTAAAGGGCTTGGCGAGGAAATCGAAGGCGCCGCGCTTGGTGGCCGTGACGGCCACTTCCAGCGAGGCGAAGGCGGTTATCATTATCGTTAGGAAATCCGCCGCGCCAGGGGCGGCGGCCAGCACGTCTATGCCGGTCATGTCGGGCAGCTTATAGTCCAGCAGCACGATGTCGGGCGTCCTGGCCCC
>JAVVFK010000340.1:0-1891 GCA_032251015.1 Elusimicrobiales bacterium | reverse complement strand
GCAGTAAGCCGTGACCCGGATGTTCCACATCTCCGATGTCTCCATCAGAAGGGATAGGAAGAGATCATAGTCGTTTCGGTCGGAGAATATGGCCTCCTGGCGCCGTCCGCGGTTCATGATATGATACCAGGCACCACGGTACGCTATTCGAAGGGGGCGTGACATACTGGCATATGTTCCGGTCAGGAATGGGTTAATGGTTAAATGTAGACTTGACCCCTTTACTCCCCCAGGTGGATGACCAGCTTGTCGTGCACCAGGATGGCCAGATCCATCAGGCCGTCGGCGTTCAGGTCGCCGGAGGCCACTTCCCGGGGTTCCTGGTACCAGGCTTTGTCGTTGCGGTTGAACTGCGGGCCTTGGAACACCGCGAAGCTGACCTCCTCCGTCAATTGGCCGTCATGCACGGAGATCAGCTCGATGGCCGCGTTGCGGGCATCCAGGGCCGCGGCCATGGGGCGCGGCGGGCAGCCCAGGGACAATGGAAAGAGCTTCCACAGCTTGGGGTTCTCGGCCGGGCTGGTATAGCCGCTGATGGTCTCCAGGGCGTAGCTTGCGGCATCCGTTCGGATGAAGCGGGTTTCGGCGCGGCCGGGCAGCAGATACCCGCTGGCCGCTTCGGCACCGAGGGGAATGATGCCGGCCATCTCCCCAAACGCATCCGCCAGGGCCAGGCAAACGGCCTCTCCGGCCGGATCCTCCGGGAACCAGCAAAGTTCGTTGCCGTTCTGGTTGTAGAACAGATAACCCGGGGCGCTGCCGGGTCCCGTCGCCGCCAGGCCGAACTTCAAAACGGCGGCTTCGTCCGGCAGGCTGAACTGCCGCTCGATGGCGAAGGCCCGCCCGTCAAAGCGATACAGGCGGGCCGCCTGGCCTTCGCTGATGATGATCCCGGGATTGGCCGCCGTGCCCACCGAGGTGATGTCCGCCGCGCCCAGACCAGCCCCCAGGGCCCGCAGCTGCTTCTCGTTGACCGGCGTCAACCGACGGCCGTCCCAAAGGTGCATGACCGGTTTTTTCAGGGGCGAAAACAGCACGACCCCCCACTGGTCCCGGGATACGGGAAAGACCCGCAGGGCTTCGGGGGGCTGGTCGGCCGGCATGTCGAGGGGCGCGGCGCGCTTGGCGCCCTCCCGGTCGGCCTGGCAGAAGTAAAGCCGGTTCCCCTGGCGCTTGACAATGCCGAAGAACCCCTCGGCCCAGGGGGATACGTCCATCGCCAGGGGCCGGCCCGCCAGGTCCACAAAGACCGGGAAATCCGTGTAGGCCTCCCGGGGGTGGCAGGCCACCGCATTCTCCTCCGGGCTGAAGACATAGAGATCGCCCCGGCCGTCGGCCCCCAGGGCCACGATGCGGCGCAGGGAGCTGATTTCCGTGGGATCCGGGTTCACACCCGCGTCTTCTCCGAAATGCACCATGAGACGCGAGAGTTCGGGCGCGCTGAGGCAGTAGTCCGGACGGCCGTCCGCGTTGACATCCGCCAGGGTCCAGGCCATGGGGGTCTTGCTGCCGATCCCCCGGGCCACCAGGCGCGCGGCGGCCAGCAGCGGCGCCTGCCACATGTCGCCGGGCGTCTCCCGCTGAAGGGCGTAGTGGCGTATATTCACGGCATTCTTGAGAATGGCCACGAGTTGGTCGCTGTCGCGGTCCATCAGGGACATCCGCCGAAGGGCGTTCAGCGGGGGCGTATCCAGGGGGTACTCCCATCCGAAGCCCCCTTCCGGGCGGCCCGGGAACAGGCGCAGGGGCAGCTGTTCGCGGGGAAACCGCAGGAGGATGTCCTGCCGGCCGTCGCCGTCGTAATCGCCGCGCGCTGTGCGATCATAGGTGGTGGACAATTCCGGGTGGCACGAGGCGCACGCGGGAATCACGTTCAGTTCGTCATCGCTCG
>JAVVFK010000033.1:0-16358 GCA_032251015.1 Elusimicrobiales bacterium | reverse complement strand
CGGGTCTGCCGCGATCAGCGGGATGAGCGCCGCAATCTCGCGTTCCAGCTCCGGGGAGAGCCTGACCTCAATGGCGGCGAGCTGGGGGTGGCGGGCGACCTCCTGCAGCGCGGCCTTGAGCGGGTACTGGTCCACCATGAATATGATGCGCAGGTCTGGGTCGCGCTCGCGCAGTTTCTGCGCCAGTTCGGCGCCGGAATGTTCCGCGAAGGTGATGGCCGTGCCGACGACCGCCAGGTGAAAGGTGCCTTTCTTGCAGAGGTTCAGGGCCTCTCCGCCGTCCATGGAGGCCGTCACCTCGTAACCGGCGCCGAGCAGGGCCTGGCCCAGCATGGTCAGCGCCGGCTTGAAATTATCCAGGAGAAGTATCCGCTCCTTCTCGCGCTCCTTCAGGCGCGATGCGGCGCCGCCGCCGGTCAGCTCGGCCAGTATGCCGGCTATGCGGCCGGCGTGTTCGCGCATCAGCGAGACGGGCTTGTTCTCCCTGAGGAACTGCAGGGCGTAGCGGACGGTATCCGTGCCGGAGACCAGGTAGCAGACCGCCTCGGGCGCGGCCTCGCGTATCTCGGCATCCAGGGCCTCGGCCTCTTCCTGCGTACCGCCGAACTGCGCCACCACCACGTTGCCCAGGAACTGGGACGCGGCGGGATTCTCCTCCTCCTCGCCGCCGCTGATTTTGGACCAGAGGCTCTTGGGCTTCTTGCGCTGGGAGGAGGCTATGCGCGCCTCGTTCTGCTTGGCTATGAAAGAGGCCAGGTCGTTGGACGATTCCAGCGAGACCGGTTTGACCCCGGCTCCCTGCAGCGCGCTCTGCACCGCGCCGGTCATGAAGAGGACCTGCTCCGCGAGCAGCACTATCTGCCTGTCTATCGAGCGCACCTGGTCGGCGAAGCCGGAAGGCAGCGGCCAGCCAAGCCTGCGCAGCGGCGCCGGGTGTTCGGGGGAGTTGCTGGCGAGGGTCTCCAGCGAGAAGAAATGGACGTTGGGGTACTGCTTGTGCAGGGCCAGGAAAGCTTCGCGCTCGGCCAGCGATACTTTGGCGTAGTCCACTACTATGGCGAGGCAGTCGCCCTTGGCCAGGCGGTCGGCGGCGTAATTGAGGGTGGGAACGACGGAGATCTCCAGCCCGCGGCCGGACATCGAAGGTTTGAGCTCTTCGGGAAGCTCTTTCCCCATGGTCACTACAAGGACCAACCCCGCTGTCTCTCCCATAATAGACAATAATAACAAAAAAAAGCCCCGGGTTTTACCCCGGGGCTCCGCTGCGTCCGGCGCGGGCCGGAGTTCAGCGTTCGACGCAGACGGCGATGCCCATGCCGCCGCCGATGCAGAGGGTCGCCAGGCCTTTCTTCACGCCGCGTTTTTTCATCTCGTGGAGCAGCGTCACGATGATGCGCGCGCCCGAGGCGCCTACCGGGTGGCCCAGCGCTATGGCGCCGCCGTTGACGTTGACTATATCCTTGTTAAAGCCGAGCTCTTTGGCCACGGAGAGGGCCTGGGCGGCGAAGGCCTCGTTGGCCTCGATAAGTTCCACGTCCTCCATCTTCCAGCCGGCCTTCCCGAGGGCCTTGCGCACCGCCTCCACCGGGCCGACGCCCATTATCGAAGGGTCCACGCCGGCCCAGCCGTAGGAGACCAGTTTCGCCATCGGCTTGAGGCCGTATTTTTTCACGGCCTCGCCGGAGGCTATCAGCAGCGCGGCGGCGCCGTCGTTGATTCCGGACGCGTTGCCGGCGGTCACGGTGCCGTCCTTCTTGAAAGCGGGGCGCAGCTTGGCCAGCCCCTCGGCGGTCACGCCGGCCTTGGGATATTCGTCTTTAGCGAAGACAGCCGGGTCGCCCTTACGCTGCGGTATCGTCACCGGAGCTATCTCGTCGGCGAAACGGTTCTCTTTGAGCGCCTTCTCGGCCTTGTTCTGGGACTCGGCGGCGAACTTGTCCTGCTCCTCGCGGGTCAGGTTATACTTGACCGCCAGGTTCTCGGCGGTCATGCCCATGTGATAATCGTTGAAGACGTCCCAGAGGCCGTCGCCGATCAGGCTGTCGGTCAGTTCGCCGTGCCCCATCTTGTAGCCGTAGCGGGCCTTCTTGAGCAGGTACGGCGCGTTGGTCATGCTCTCGGTGCCGCCGGCTATTATCATTTCGGCGTCGCCGCACATGATGCTCTGGGCGGCGCTGGCCACGGCGCGCATGCCCGAGCCGCAGAGCATGTTGAGCGTCACGGCGGTCTTCTCGGCCGGGATCCCGGAGCCGATGGCTATCTGCCGCGCCACGCCCTGGCCCAGGCCGGCCTGGTAGATGGTGCCCATCAGCACCTCGTCTATGTCGGCGGGCTTTACGCCGGCGCGCTCCATCACGGCCCTGGTCACCACCTTGCCCAGTTCCACCGAACTGAGGCCGGCCAGGCCGCCCCCGAAGCTGCCCGTCGCCGTCCTGACACCGTCCACTATGAAGATCTCTTTCATCGTTTTCCTCCGAGATGGTATTTTAAATTAAGCGGGCGTTTTCCTGAAAACGAACTCGTTGCAGCCGGTGTTTGAGAGGCGTACGGAGGAGAGGAAACCTCCGGCGTCGGACGGGGGCAGCTTCACCGGGGCGCGCTCCAGGAGGAAGCCCAGCGGCTCCACCAGCGCGACGATCTCGTCGTGCGAGGCGTACTCGTAGGGCCAGCCGCCCAGCCAGTCGACGGCGTCGTGGTAGACGTTCATGCCCCGGTCGGCCACGCCTTTGCGGCCGGCCAGGCCCAGCAGCAGGCTGTAGAGCCCGAAGGTGGCCAAGTGCGCCGCGGTGATGAAAGGCTGCAGAAAAGGCCGGCGGTTGTAAAGTTCCTTGACCTTTTTCCAGAAAGGGGAACCGGGGGCTTTGTTATAGATGGCGATGATCAGCGCGCCGCCGGGGGCCACGGCGGCGGCGGCGTTCCTTATCGCCAGCGCCATGTCCCCGGTGTGATGAAGGACGCCCCAGCTGTAGACGACGTCGAAAGCGCCGGCCAGGCCGCCCATGAACGCCGGGTCCAGCACGCTGCCGGGACCTATCTCCCAGTCCTCCTCTCCGGTCCCCAGCTTGGCGCGCAGGGCCAGCGCGGCCTCCACGCTGTGCGGGTCGGCGTCGAAGCCGCGCACCGAAGCGGCTCCCAGCCTGAGCGCGGCCAGGGAGAAAAGGCCGCTGCCGCAGCCGATATCAAGGAATTTCTTGCCGGCCAGGTCCGCGCCGAAGGAGCGCAGCGAGGCCTCGGCCTCGGCCAGGGCGGCCGGGTCCGCCGCTTTCTCGACGTAGTCGCGCCAGTTGCGGCCGAAAGAAAAAGTGGCTTTCATCGGGAGATATTATAGACATTCTTGCCGGGTCAAAGAAAAGCCCCGCCAGGCCAGGCGCAGTGCTCCCGGCACCGATTGCGGCATAGCCGCCCTTATCCGGGAGGTGGCGTAAATAAAAAGCCCCGCCCGGGAGGGGGGCGGGGCTTTTGGGTAGTTTTTTAAGAGGCCGTTAGTTGCGCCAGACGCCGTCGGTCCAGGTGAGGAACTCGTCCCACTGCGAGTCGCGCGACAGCGACAGCGTGGAGTAGTCCGTCTCGTGGATGTCGGCCAACTGCTGGGGCACGCTCTTCGCCTTGAGCGTCATGTTGATGGCGATGCCGCCGGTTTTGCGGTAGTCGTAGCCGTTCTCGGCGTCGCCGTTGATGCCCACGGTGCGCAGGACCAGGTCGCCCTTTATGAAGGACTTGAGCGACTCGGCGGCCCGGCGGGCTTCGGCGGTGGCGGCGTTGCGGCCCACGATATCGGCGAAGTCGTAGAGGTCGGCGTAGTAGGCGATGAGCTTCTTCTTGTCGGAGGGGTCTATGCTGGTGAAGCGTATGACCTCGGCCACGGCCTTTTTGACGGCGGCGGTCTCGTTATTGCCCCGCACGGCGGCGGCGAAGGCGTCGAGCCTGGCCGGCAGCTGGGCGAGGGGGCCCGGGCGGACGGTGGAGAGCTGGGCCGGGATGGAGTCGAGCGGCATCGATATCGGGCCGATGTTCATGCCGCCGGCGTAGAAGGATTTGTACCAGTTCATAAGGAAGTCCGAGAACTTCTCGTGAGTGAAGTTGACGTCGGCGTTCATGAAGTTGAGCAGTTTCTCGTAATCGAAGCCCTGGGCCAGCATGGTCTCCTCGGAGCCGACGAACAGGCCCGCGCCGTCCTTCATCTCGTAGAGGACTTCGGCCATCTGCTGGAGGCAGGCATTCTGCATCAGGATGTCCACGTAGCCGGCTTGGCGCAGGATCTCTCCAAGCTGGTGGGTGCGGACGTAGTTCTTGGTCTCGTCGTCGAAGAGTATGCCCTTGTTGTCGGTGCCGGTGCCGGCGGAGTGCTGCTGCAGGTTAGGATCTATCCAGCCCAGGCCGTGGTTCCAGAGGACCAGCATATATTTCTTGGCCGGGAAGGTCTGTTTGCCCCATTTCACGAAGTCCACGACGCGGCGGTAATCGCCCATGTCGGAGTTCTTGTCCTGGGAGTACTCGGTCTCGCCGCTGGAGAAGAAGCCGTTCTTCTTTTTGATCAGCAGGCGGCGCGAACCCTCGCCCGCCTTTCCGTGCTCGACCACTATGTTGACCTTGTCGGTGGTGCCGACCTGCTTCATTTCCTTGATGTCCTTCTCGGCCCATTTGCCGACCAGGCCCAGCAGGCTGCTCTCGCTCAGGTCGTTCTTGGCGTTCATGAAGACGAGTACCGTCCACTCCTTCATGGGCTGCGGCTTGGGTTTGCCGCGGGAGGAGTCGAGCAGGGCCTCGGGCACTTCTATGGCCGAGACGCCGGGCATGGTCATCGAATCCAGTTTGAACTCCTGGGCTTCGAGACGGAAGGAACCGCACATGAGAAGGGCGGCGGGTATGAGAGAAAGGGCTTTAAGGTTCATCTTTAAACGGCCTCCTGCTGGTTTTGCTGTATATAGTGTAGCGCTAAAAGCGCGGTCTCATAAGAGGCGCAGGGCCCAGCCTGCGCCTGTTTTAGGGCCCAGACCGGTATAGGACCTAAAGGTACTTATATATAATATCAATGTCTGATAAAGACGAAATAATGAGAAAGCCTTTATCCATAGCCGCCGGCGCGGTAGTCTCGCTGGGATTCCTCTACCTCGCCGCCAGGAACATCGACCTCGGACTGGTGGCCGGCAGTTTTTCCAGAGTGGACTGGCGCTGGCTGCCGGTCATATCGGGCATATACCTTCTCGAACTTTTTCTGCGAGGGGTCAAGTGGAAGCTGCTGCTCGATCCCGCCGGCCGTCCGCGTGTATGGGACTGCTTCCGCATAGAGGCGGTCGGTCTTGCCCTCAACAATATACTTCCGTTCCGCCTGGGGGAACTGGCCAGAACCGGGTTTGCCGCCAGATTCTTTTCGATCCCCTTCCTGACCGTACTCTCCACTATAGTGGTCGAGCGCATCCTGGACACGCTGGCGCTCATCGGCCTGTTCATGGCCGCCGCGGCCCTCGGGGGGGGTACCGCATCGGCATCCGCCTATTCCGGTTTCTTCTGGCTGGCGCTCGGCGGCGTAACCGCGGCTGTGGCCGCGCTGGTCTTCGCGGAGGAGGCTATGGAGAACGCATTTCTGAAGCGTTTCCTGCGCCGCCTGCCCCTGATAGAGAAACTGCTGCGCCAGGCCGCGCTGGGGGCCAGGGCTTTCCATAAGCCGAGAAGGGCGGTGGAACTGCTGCTCCTCAGCGTTTTCCAGTGGTCGCTGGACGCGTTTAACTTCTGGCTCGCGGCCCTGGCCTTCGGCATCGGCGACGTAATAGGCTTCACCAGGGCGATAACGGTGATTTTCACTACGGCCGCCGCGGCCTCGCTCCCCGGGGTGCCCGGTTATTTCGGCAATATCGAGTACGCCGTGGCCAGGGTAGCCTCTGAATGGGGACTGGATATGAGCACCGGCGTGGCCTATGCCGGGTGGATGCACGTGGTAGGCTACGCGGTCGTAACGGTCACGGGGCTTTTCTTCCTTTACGGTATGGGCCAGTCTCTTGGGCAGGTGTGGCGCGATTTTTCGGGCCGGGGAGCGGCGCATGCCGCCGGGGAAAAAACAAAATGAGCGATGAGAGAGAAGGGATATCTTCGGTCCTGATGCTGAGCCAGACCTTCTACCCGGCCCTGGGCGGATCGGAGAAACAGGCCTTCGAGCTCTCGCGCTCGCTGGCCGCGCGCGGCGTAAAGGTCACGGTCTACACGCGGCGCCTGGACGCCTCCTCCCCGGCTTACGAGGAGACCGGCGGCTTCAGGGTGCTGCGTACGGCCCGCCTGGGCTCCGGGCTGATCGACTCGGCCTGGTTCATGACGAAGGCTTTCCTGCACATCTTCTTCAACGCGGGGAAATACCAGGTGGTGCACGTGCACCTGGCCTCCTCGCCGGCGGTGGCGGCCGCCGTGGCCTGCCGGCTGCGCGGCCTGCGGCTGCTGGTGAAGCTGGGCGGCGGCAAGGGCGTGGACGAGGTGACCCTCTCGACCCGCACTTTCGCCGGCCGGCTGAAGCTGGCTTTCTTCGCCTGGGCGAAGCCGAGGCTGCTGGTAATGAACAAGGAAGTCTACGACTGGCTGCGCTCCGAGCCCGCTTTCAGGGATGCCCGGCTGGTGGCGTTCCGCAACGGCGTGGATACGGGCAAGTACACGCCGCCGCTCTACGCCGAGAAGATGAAGGCCAAGGAGGATCTGGACAGCGAAGGGCTGCTGACCTTCCTCTTCGTGGGAAGGCTGTCGCCCGAAAAGCGGGTGCGCGAGTTCGTCGAGGCCGTGGCCGAAATCTTCGCCGAGCGGCGCGACCGCCCCGCCATGCGGCTGCTGATAGTCGGTTCGGGGCCGGAGGAGGCCGCCATACGGCGCGAGGTGAAGGCCGCCGGCCTGGAGGACGCCGTCAGGCTGGAGGGCCGGCGCGACGAGCTCCTTCCCTACTACCGCGCGGCCGACGTCTTCATCCTGCCCTCGGAATCCGAGGGCCTTTCCAATTCCATGCTCGAGGCCATGTCGTCGGGGCTGGCCGTACTCGCCAGCCGCGTGGGCGGCGCGCGCGAGGCGGTGGCCGAGGGCGAGAACGGTTTTCTTTTCGATCCGTTCAGCAGGCAGGAGCTAAAAGAGCATATGCTTAAATTCCTGGCCGAACCGTCGCTGGCGGTGAAGATGGGGGAGAAGTCGCGGCAGGTGGCGGTCTCGCGCTATTCCATGGCCCGCGTGACCGAGGACCTGCTCGAAATCTACGCCGGCGGCGAGCCCGCGGCCTGAGGATATTATATGTGCGGAATATGCGGAAGATATAATTTCGGCTCCACGGAGCCCGTGCCGCGGGCGGAGCTGAAAGTGATGAACGACCGCCTCGTCCACCGCGGGCCGGACGACGAGGGTTATTTCTCGCAGGAGAACGTGGGGCTAGCGATGCGCCGGCTCTCCATCATCGACCTCTCGACCGGCCATCAGCCTATCTCCAACGAGGACGGCTCCGCCTGGATAGTTTTCAACGGCGAGATATACAATTTCGAGGAACTGCGAGCGGACCTGCTGGCGCGGGGCCATAAGTTCCGCACGCGCTCCGACACCGAGACGATAATCCATCTCTACGAGGAGAAGGGAACCGACTTCCCGAAATACCTGCGCGGCATGTTCGCCGTCGCCATCTGGGACGCGCGGCGCAAGCGGCTGGTGCTGGCGCGCGACCGGATGGGCAAGAAGCCGCTGTTCTACGCGCAGGGCCGCGATTTCATCGCCTTCGCCTCCGAGCTGGCCCCGCTGGCCGCCGCGCGCGGCGTTTCCCGCGAGGTCAACCCGCTGGCCGTCGACGCCTTCCTTACGCTGCAGTATATCCCGAGCCCCATGACCATCTACAAGGGCGTGCGCAAGCTGGAGCCCGCCTCCGTCATGACGCTGCAGGACGGGAAGACGGAGATCTCAAAATATTGGGACCTGCCGCTGGGCAAGGAGAAGTTCGACCATATGCCGCTGGGCGAGATAAAGGACATGGTCCGGGAGGAACTGGCCGAGGCCACGCGGCTGCGTCTTATCTCGGAGGTGCCGCTCGGCGCTTTCCTGTCGGGCGGGATAGACTCGTCCATCATCGTCGCGCTGATGGCCCGCGTCTCGGAGAAGCCGGTCAAGACCTTCGCCATCGGCTTCAAGGAAGAGGCCTTCTCGGAACTGGGCTACGCCGCGCAGGTCGCGAAAATGTACGGCACGCAGCATACCGAATTCACCGTGGAGGCCGACATGGCCTCCGTGCTGCCCGAACTGGTGCGCCATTACGGCGAGCCCTACGCCGACTCCAGCGCGCTGCCGTCCTATTTCGTCTCGCGCGAGACGCGCCGGTCCGTCACCGTGGCGCTCAACGGCGACGGCGGCGACGAGGCCTTCGGCGGCTATATCCGCTATTCGGCGATGAAGGCCGCCTGGCCGTTCAGCCGGCTGCCCGCGCCGCTCAAAAAAGCCGGCCTGGCTCTTGCCGACCTGCTGCCCGACCGCGGCGGCGGCGCACCGTACAACACCATCTGGCGCGCGCGCAAGTTCCTGCAGGCCACGCTGGGCGGCACGCTGCCGTCCACTTATCTCGCCACCGTCTCCTACTTCAAGACCCCGGAGAAGAACGCGCTGCTCTCCGACGCGTTCCGCAACTCCTGCGGACGGGACCTGGACTACGCGGAGCGCTACATGGCCGGCCTTTTCGAAAAGACCGGGGGCGAGGATATGCTCAACCGCATAATCTACGCCGACTACCATTCCTACCTGCCCGAATGCCTGATGACCAAGATGGACATAGCGTCGATGGCCAATTCGCTGGAGGCGCGCTCGCCTTTCCTCGACCATAAGGTCGTCGAACTGGCTTTCCGGCTCTCCGGCCGGCTCAAGATAAAAGGCTTCCGCGGCACCAAGTGGATACTGCGCGAGTCTTTCCGCGACATGCTTCCGCCGGACATCTACCGCCGCGGCAAGATGGGCTTCGGCATACCGCTGGGCGCCTGGTTTCGCGGCGAGCTCAAGCCCTTCTGGGCGGAGAACTGCCTCTCGGAGAAGGCGCTGGGCCGCGGATATTTCAAGCCGCAGGAACTGCGCCGCCTCTGGGACGATCACCAGACCGGTCGCCGCGACAACGGCTACCGGCTCTGGGCCGTCATGATGCTGGAATTGTGGCACCGGGAGTTCGCCGATTCTTTCAGGCTAGATTGAAGAAGAGGTGCGGCTTATGGATAAGAAAAAAATACTCGCTGTCGACGATGACCCGAATCTCCGGAGCTTCTACGGGCTGGTCCTGGAGGACTACGGCTTCGAGGTTAAGACGGCCGAGGACGGGCTCTTCGGCACCGCCGCCTGCCAGAACTGGAAGCCGGACCTGCTGATACTGGACTGGGATATGCCCGGCGGCGGCGGCAAGCGCGTCTTCCAGAGCATACGCGAGCTACTCAAGATCCCCGTGCCGGTGCTTTTCATAACGGGGACCAGCGAGGACCTAAGCGTGGACCTGACGGCCGAAAGGGTCTCGGTCCTGAAAAAACCCGTAGAAGTCGAAAGGCTTATCGCCGCGATCAATTTCCTGCTGCGCTGAAGAGATGAAGATAGTACTGGTCAATCCCGATATCCCCTGGAACGCCGGCAATATCGGCCGCACCTGCGTGGCCACCGGCACGGAGCTGGTCTTCGCCGGCAAACTGGGATTCAGACTGGACTCCAAAGAGATACGCCGTTCCGGCCTCGATTACTGGCCCGACCTGAAGTACAGCGTTTTCCCCACTTTCGAGGAATTCCTGGCGACTCTCGGGCCGGACGCTTCGCTGCTGTTCTTCTCGACCAGGGGTGAGAAGACGCTCTGGGAAGCGCCGTACCGCCCGGACTCCTGCCTGGTCTTCGGCAGCGAGACCGCCGGACTTCCGCTGGAATACTACGGGAAGTACGCCGACAGGATGTACCGCATACCCATGAGCGCGCCACGCATGCGCTCCATCAACCTCTCCACCGCCGCGGGCATAGCCCTCTACGAAGGCCTGCGCCGCCTGAGCTGATCACCGCTTCCAGATCACCGTAAGGACCTGTTCGCGCGCGTCGTAGCGCAGTTCGGCGCCCCCCGCGGAGGGGGGCAGCCGCTCCGCGTCGAAAGACTCCAGCGCCTCGCCGGCCTTCGCCGAGCAGATATCGTCCGGCTTGAGGCCTTTTCCGAACAGCCACGGGTGGGTGCGCTTTATAAACGCTTTGGGGTGACCCATGGCCAGCGTCTCGGACACGGTGAAATCGCCGGAGCCCCGCGGCATGGTGAAGGTCGAGCCCTTGTAGCCGAGATAATGCGCGCCGTGGCAGATGGCCGTCGCCCATGAGACCGAAGCCGGTCCGTCGCCGCCTTCCCCGACCCTGATATAAAGCCGCGCCCTGTCGCCGGGGCCCGGCTCTCCGAAAGAGACGCGCGGAAAAGTGAGCACCGCCTCTCCCTTGTCCTTCTTCACCTTTATCCTGACGGAGCTACGCACGGAGACCGTCCCGTGCTTGTAAGGGCTGAAAACGGGCATGGTCTCGGAGGAAGCGGGCTCTTCCAATTTCGCCGTGACCGGTATGGGCTCGGGCACGGGGGGGACCCAGACATGGTCGGACGTTGCGACGCGTCCGCGGGCGGGGCCGTCGTTAAGGTCGAACACCGGCCAGCCCTCGGCCGCGGCCTGTAAGGGCATCATCAGCGCCAGTATTATCCTGAGCATAAATTCACCGCTCCTCCGCCTTAATATACGCACCCCCCGGAAAAGTATTACATCAGTTGGGGACGTTGTTTAGTTCTTTAGTTTTTATCCACAGGTTGCCGGCAGGGGGCGCGACATTACGTTGTCGCGCCCTTCTTTTAGTGTGCCCAGCATGAAACCAAGCTTGGAGGTGAAAGTCCTCCGAGGATACAGGTTGCGGAAAACTCAAGCGAAGCGCAAGGCGGTACGCCGTGAGGCATACGCTGAAAGAAGCGTGGAGCGAAAATCCGAGCCGACGTACAGAAACCGAATATGAGGCGTTGCCGACCGGGGCGAGCGGGCTAATGACCGCGAAGCCCCTGCGACCAAAGGGCGGCGGCGTAGATTCGGCGGTTGTGGATGGAAGGCATGGTTTCTTACCTGGGGAGGTCTCGCCTTACGCCCGAAAGGGCGACCCGCGAAAGCGGGGAGCGAGAAGTCAGCAGAGGCCGTAGTATTCGCCCCGAAGCCGGGACGGAGAAGGGCCGAATAGGAAGGAGAGCGAAACAGCCATGAGTCCCGGAAGCGAAAAGCGCCAGAAGACCGAGCAGATGGAGCTACCGTTGGAATACAGGGGTGAAGCCCCGACAGTCCGGCGAAGCGGCGAATCGCTGACGACGGCGAGCGGAGATGATTGCTCAGGAACCGACCGTCTGATGGAAGAGGTGGTCGATGTCGGCAATGTGGACAGGGCGATAAAGCGAGTGAGGAAGAACAAGGGCAGTCCGGGAATAGACGGTATGACCGTGGACGAACTGGCCGGCCATCTGGCGAAACACTGGGAGGAACTGCGCGGGCAACTGCTCGCAGGGACCTATCAGCCGAAGCCGGTAAGACGGCACGAACTGGAGAAAGAGGACGGCGGGGTCCGGGTACTTGGAATCCCGTGCGTTCTTGACAGGTTCATCCAGCAGGCCATACTACAGGTGCTGCAACCGAGATTCGACCCGACATTCTCGCGGCACAGCTACGGCTTCCGACCCGGGAGGGGCGCGCACGACGCGGTGAACGCGGCGCAGCGCTTCATACAGGAAGGGCGCCGCTGGGTGGTGGACGTGGACCTGGAAAAATTCTTTGACCGGGTCAACCACGACGTGCTGATGGGAAGGCTGGCGAAGCGAATTGCGGATAAGCGGCTGTTGAGGTTAATCCGGCGCTACCTTGAAGCGGGGATGATGACGAACGGCGTAGTGATGGAGCGGCAGGAGGGAACGCCGCAGGGCGGCCCCCTTTCGCCGTTGATGGCTAACGTGCTATTGGACGAGGTCGACAAGGAGCTGGAGAAACGCGGCCACGCTTTCGCGCGCTACGCGGACGACTGCAATGTCTACGTGCGGTCCGAGCGTGCCGGGTTGCGTGTGCTGGAGGCCCTCAAGGGACTGTACGCGGGGCTAAGGCTCAAGGTCAACGAATCCAAAAGCGCCGTGGCGGAACCGTGGTCACGCAAGTTCCTCGGCTACAGTTTCTGGGTGGCCAAGGGCGGCGAGATTAAACGGCGGGTCGCGGCAAAAGCCGTCAAGCGCATGAAAAAGCGAATCCGGGAGATTACGCGCCGTAAAGGCGGGAAAAGTATGAAGTCGGTGTTCGTGGAACTGCGGGGATATCTGCTGGGCTGGAAGGAATACTTCAAACTTGCGGATACGCCGCGCAAATTCAGCGAACTGGACGGCTGGATACGCCGCCGCCTCATCGCGGTACAGCTCAAACAGTGGAGGCGTGGAACAACGGCCTACGGAAAACTGCGCGCGCGCGGATTGTCCGAGCGTTCAGCGAGTGCCGCGGCCGCCCACGTTAAACGCTGGTGGAGAACCGCCGCGCATGGGGCGCTCAAAACCGCTTTCCCCATAAGCTACTTTGACCTGATGAAGGTTCCAAGACTTGCCGCATAACCTCAACTGCCTAAATCGCCGGATGCGGACCCGCATGTCCGGTGATGTGGGAGGGGCACGGCGGTCTTATTGACCGCCGCCCCTATCCCGATCACTATCCATGGTTCCTCAAATCACGCGGCAGGAGGGGATCATGGCCCGCAAGCCCAGGCTCGACGTGGAAGGCGGTCTGTATCATGTGTGCGGACGGGGGATAGAGCGCAGGCGGATATTCCTGGACGATGACGATCGCCGGGACTTCCTGATACGCCTGCGGACCGTCGCCGGAGAGTCCGGCGTGGAATGTGCGGCCTGGTGCCTGATGCCGAATCATTTTCATCTGGTGCTCCAGCGCGGCGCGCGGCCGCTGGCCGGGATGATGCGCCGCCTTCTGACTGGTTACGCTATCCGCTTCAATTTAAAATACCAGCGCGCGGGGCACTTGTTCCAGAACCGCTACAAGGCCCTGCTATGCGACGGGGAACGGTATTTTCTTCAACTGGTCTCGTATGTCAATCTTAATCCGCTACGGGCCGGGCTTGTGAGCGGCCCGGAGGAACTCAGCCGCTACGCCTGGTGCGGCCATGGCGCGCTCCTTGGGCAAGCTGAGGATATATTCATGTCGCGACGGCAGATATTGCCGCGCTTCGGAGCGATGCGGGGGGAGGCGATCAAGAACTACGAGCGGTTCATACTGGACAGGGCCGGCGAACCGGGAGTCGGGATGTTCGACGCTAAAGAGGCCGCCGCGGCCGGGGCCCGCGATGAGCGGATCGCCGGGGACGACGCGTTTGCGGCGCGGGTTATGCCCGGAAACGGAGGAGGGGCGCCCGCGTTCAGGTCGCGCGAGGAGTTATTGAAAGAGGTGGTTGAGGCGACCGGCGCGCGGATGGAGGAGATCTTTAGCCGCAGCAAAGCCCGCCGGGCGGCCGGGGGGCGGGCGCTCTACTGTTATCTGGGGCGGGAGGGCGGTTGGAGCGGGGTGAAACTGGCGGAAGAACTCGGGGTGAGCGGGGGGGCGGTGACCCAACTGGCGCGCAGGGGGGAAGCGGCCTATGTCAAGCGCCAGAAACTAAAGAACTAAACAACGTCCCCCGGAATTTTGTTTAATGACTCTATATGATTACAAAATTCGTTGAATCCCTTTTCGGCACAAAGAGCGAGCGCGCGCTCAAACTGGTCTATCCCATAGTGCAGCAGATCAATGCGCTCGAGGAGGGGGTCTCGAAACTTTCCGACGAGCAGCTCAAGGCCAGGACCGCCGAGTTCAGGGAGCGGCTCGCCGGCGGAGCGAGCCTGGATTCCATACTGCCCGAGGCTTTCGCCACCGTGCGCGAGGCCGCCCGCCGCGTGCTCAAGATGCGCCACTACGACGTGCAGCTGGTCGGCGGCATCATCCTTCACCAGGGCAAGATAGCCGAGATGCGCACCGGCGAAGGCAAGACGCTCGTCGCCACGCTGCCCGCCTACCTTAACGGGTTGACCGGCAAGGGCGTCCACGTGGTGACCGTCAACGACTACCTGGCCCGCCGCGACCGCTTCTGGATGGGCCCCGTGCACGAGTTCCTGGGTCTTACTGTCGGCTTCGTTCAGCACGACATGCGCAACGAGGAGCGCCGGGAGATGTACGGCTGCGACATCACCTACGTCACCAATAACGAGATCGGCTTCGACTACCTGCGCGACAACATGGTCATGGAGAAGTCCGAGCGCGTCATGCGCGAGCGCAACTACGCCATCGTCGACGAAGTGGACTCCATCCTGATAGACGAGGCCCGCACGCCGCTGATCATCTCCGGCCCGGCCGAGGAGTCCACGGACAAGTACTACATAGTCAACCGCGTGGTCCCGCTGCTCAATGTCCGCTTCATAACCGACAAGGAGGAGATAGAGGCCAAGCGCGACGGCACCGACCTCGGCAAGGGCTACGACGCCATCGTGGACGAAAAGAGCCACACCGTCACGATAACCGAGGATGGAGTGCGCAAGGCCGAGAAGATCCTCAACGTCGGCAACATCTACGACGACGTGGGCGCCGAGTGGGCCCATCACATCACGCAGGCGCTGCGCGCCTACCACCTTTTCAAGAAGGACGACGAGTACGTGGTCAAGGACGGCGAGATCATAATCGTCGACGAGTTCACGGGCCGCCTGATGCCGGGCCGCCGCTGGTCCGACGGCCTGCACCAGGCCATTGAGGCCAAGGAGAACCTCCGCATCAAGGAAGAGAACCAGACGCTGGCCACCATCACCTTCCAGAACTACTTCAAGCTCTATTCCAAGCTCTCGGGCATGACCGGTACCGCGATGACCGAATCCGGCGAGTTCTGGGAGATCTACAAGCTCGACTGCGTGGAGATACCGCCCAACCGCCCGCTGGTCCGCAAGGACTGGGCCGACCAGATCTACCGCACCGAGCGCGAGAAGAACAACGCGATAGTGGCCGAGATCGAGCGGCGCTGGAAGCAGGGCCAGCCGATGCTGGTGGGCACCCGCTCCATCGACCGGTCCGAGAAACTTTCCGCCATGCTGCGCGCCAAGGGCGTGCCGCACCAGGTGCTCAACGCCAAGTACCACGAGATGGAGGCGCAGATCATAGCGCAGGCCGGCCGCAAGGGCGCGGTGACCATCGCGACCAACATGGCCGGCCGCGGTACCGACATAATACTCGGCGGCACCCCGCCCGACGAGACCGAGCAGGCGCACGTGCGCGAGATAGGCGGCCTGCAGGTCATAGGCTCGGAGCGCCACGAGAGCCGCCGCATCGACAACCAGCTGCGCGGACGCTGCGCGCGCCAGGGCGACCCCGGCGGCTCTGTGTTCTACGTCTCTCTCGAGGACGAACTGATGCGGCTTTTCGGTTCCGACCGCATCTCCTACGTCATGGAGAAGCTGGGCATGGAGGAGGGCGAGGTCATCGAGTCCGACCTGGTCTCGCGGCAGATAGAGGGCGCGCAGCGCCGCGTGGAAGGCATGAACTTCGACGCCCGCAAGCAGCTGCTCGATTATGACAACGTGATGAACAAGCAGCGCATGGCCATCTACGAGCTGCGCAATATCGTGCTCGACGGCGGCGAGGTGGCCGGCCGCGTTAAGAGCATGATCCGCGAGAGCGTGGAGGAGCAGTGCGCGCTGTTCGCCCCGGCCGACAAGCACGTCCAGCTCTGGGACATGGAGAGCCTCAACGCCTTCCTCGGCAAGACCTTCGGCATCTCGGCCGATCTCAATTCGGACGAGCTGCACCGCCTGGGCGGCGCGGGCCTGCTGGAGCATCTCTGCGAGGAGGCCGAGAAGGCCTACGCGCGCCGCCTGGAGGAGTTCGAGGAGCGCGGCGTCGATTTCGCCGAGCTGCAGCGCGTGCTGCTGCTGCAGATCATCGACCATATCTGGAAGAACCATCTCTACGAGCTCGATCACCTCAAGAAGGGCGTGGGCCTGCGCGCCTACGGTCAGAAGGACCCGCTGATAGAGTACCAGAAGGAGTCCTATTCGATGTTCGAGCGGATGCTGGCGCGCGTGCGCGACCAGATGGTGGAATACGTCTTCCGCGTGCAGCTTCCCCCGGTGGTGCGCCGGCGGGCAGGGGACACCATGCAGAATGGTGTCCCCATGGAGCCGCAGGCCGTCCCCGCCGGCGGCGGCGCCCCTGCCAGGCCGCCGTCCGCGGCCGCGGGCAAGAAGCAGGAAGGCAAGTTCTCCAACCTCAAGGTCGGCCGCAACGACCCGTGCCCCTGCGGCTCGGGCAAGAAATACAAGAAGTGCCACGGCGCCGGCTGACCGCCGG
>JAVVFK010000339.1:0-1909 GCA_032251015.1 Elusimicrobiales bacterium | reverse complement strand
CGTGGGAACCCGCGTGGAAGCCACTCACAAGGTGATGGAACAGATAGAGGAACGCTTCAGGAAAGTGGTACCGGCTGAATGGATAGCCAACGGCTTTATGTGGCGCGACGGGGTCAGTTCCCAGAGTTCATTCGGCGGCATGGAAGGGAAAAGCGGCTCCTCCGTAGGCACCTTCATGGCCTCGCTCTGCCCCAGGAACGAGCGCTCCATGACCGTTCCACAGATAAACGAAAAGCTGCGGCCGGCCCTTGCCGATATCCCGGGGATAACCCGCCTGTCGCTCTCCGGCGGAGGCATCAACGCCAAGATAATAGGCGCGTCCAAGCCTATGACCCTCAACATCTACGGCTACGACCTTACAGACACCAGCGCCTTCGCGGAGCGCATAAAGCGCCTGATGGAGAAGGAAATGACCGGCTTCCGGGACGTGACGATCTCGCTGGACATGGCCCGCCCGGAATTTCACGTAGTGATAGACCGGGCTAAGGCCGGGGCCATGGGCATACCGGTGCAGACGGTGGCCGACACAGTGAACCTGGCCTTCGGCCAGAATAAAAGCGCCGTTTACCGCGAGGCGGGTGACGAATACGACATAGTGGTGCGCCTGCGCGACGAAGACCGCCGCGCCGAGCCGGACCTGGCAAACCTGTTCGTGCGGACCGCCAACGGCGAGCCTATGCGGCTCTCTAACGTGGCCCATTTCGAGAAGAAGCCGGGGCCGCTGCAGATAGACCGCGAGGACCAGCAGCGTCTGGTAAAGGTGGAAGCCAATATTACCGGAAACGACCTCGGCAAGGCTACCCGGGCGCTAAGCAAACGCCTGGCGGAGATACCGGTCCCGGCGGGCATCTCAACGGCTTTCGGCGGCTCGGTGAAGGAACAGAAAGAATCTTTCATGTCCCTCGTCGGCGCGCTGTTGCTGGGCGTAATGCTGACTTACATGGTGATGGCCTCGCAGTTTGAGTCGCTGACGGTGCCGCTTATTATCCTATTCTCACTGCCGTTCGGCTTTGTCGGGGCAATCTGGGTGTTTGCGCTGACCGGGTTCAGCCTCAACATAACTACTTTCATCGGACTCATCATGATGGTAGGGCTGGTGGTAAAGCAGGCTATAGTGTACCTGGACTACGCCCTGCAGCTTATTGACAACGACGGCTGGGACGTAAAAGAGGCGCTCAAGGAGGCCGGCCGCGTGAGGCTGCGCCCCATACTTATGACCGTCAGCGCAATGATATTTGGTTTTGTGCCGATGGCTATTTCCACCAAACAGGGCTCCGAGTTCTGGCAGCCGCTGGCGTTGACCATTATAGGCGGCCTGCTGGTCTCCACGGTGATAACGCTGGTGCTGATCCCGGCCGCTTATTACCTCATCTACCGCAATAAGCGCAACCCTGAGACGGCTGATACCCCTTAGGTCTGTAGAGAAGAGCCTGCCGGAAAGGGCGGGGCAGGGCTGTTGCGGCCCTGAGAGCCCCACGAACCGGCCCGCCTTTGGCGGGCGGGCGCCGCGCCCTGGGCGCGGCGGTGGGGCGTTCAGGCGTGGCCTGGCCGGCTGCCGGCAGGGCCACGCCTGCGAAGGGCCGCGTAAGGAACTCCACTTACATCAGGAACTCCGCTCGCAAGTAAGCGCGCATTTGCCCCGGACGGCAAGTTTACATAACGATGTTATGTATAACCCAAGCCCGCCCGCCTCCTTAAAATCTATCAGGAACGGAGCGGGCGCAGGGCGAGCAATACGCCGGGGAAAGGGCAACTTACGATAATGCAAGCATTATCGGAAAGGGCGGTTCCCCTGCGCCCAGCCCACCACGCCGAGCGTACCGCCCCGCCTATGGCGGGGCGTGCGGCCGCTATGCGGCCGGCGAGGGAACGCCGCCCTGCTGGGCCGCGGCCCCCCTGGGCCGGCATA
>JAVVFK010000338.1:0-1914 GCA_032251015.1 Elusimicrobiales bacterium | reverse complement strand
TGGCCGCCGTGACCCCGTCCGGCGTGGCGTTCCGCGGCGTGGACCTCCAGACCTTCGCGGACGGCAAATGGACCGGGTTCGATTTTCCTCATCCCGACGCGGAGCTGGGCGGCCGCATAGAAAAGCTCACCCTGAAACTGGCCAGAGCCGCGGCGGCCGAAGGAGCGAGGGGCTACCTGAACTTCGACTGGGCTTCCTCCGGAAACGGGGAACCTCTCTCGCTGGAATGCAATATGCGCAATAACGGCTTCGCATACGTGCTGGATTTCGCGGCCGGATACTTCAGCGGACCGCGGCTGATACGCTACCGCGAAGGCGTAAAAACCCGCGCCGCGGACACCCGCGACCTCGTCGAAGCCCTCTCCTCGGTCACCGCCGGCGGACGCCCGCTGCTTATAGCCGAACGGGGACAGGAGGAAGGAGCCGTCATCATGACGCCCCCGCTGCGCGGCTCCTGCTCCATCGCTATTTTCGGCAGAACGCACGAGTACATACGGGAAGCCACGCTCAAGCTGGCCGAGGAGGCCGGGCTATGAGGGAAAAGCTGGCGATAATATTTTCGTTCATCCTGATATTCGCCTTCAACACCGCGGACAACGCCATAGCACCGCTGGTGGGGCCGCTGGCGGAAGCGTTCGGCGTCGGCACCGGAGAGGCGCTCTGGCTTATAACCGCCTGCACCGCCGGGACCGTGACGGGGCTTATGATCGGACCCGCCGTCCTGCGCGCGCTTCACCCGGCCAGGTTCCTGCTCGCTTCGGCCGCCGCGCTGGCGGTCACGCAGGCCCTGTTCGCCATGTCGTCGGACTTCTCCGCCGCGATCCTCTTCCGGACCGTCTCCGGTCTCGGCGCCGGCTTCATAGCCGTCTTCATGTGGCGGCTGGCCTTCCACGGTCTTTCCAAGCCGGCCATGCCTATGATGCTCGCCGTTCTGATGTCGGCCCGGCCGCTGGCCACGGCCATAGGCGTTCCGCTCGCGGCGCTCGGCGCCTGGAAGATGAGCTGGCAGACCCCCGTCTGGGCCGTCGCCGCCCTTACGGCCGCAAGCGGGCTGGCCCTGTACTTATCCATGCCGGCGCGGGCCGCCGAGCAGCCGGAGGAGCCCCCGAAAAGTCTCCTGGGAACATACGCGACGGCTCTGTCCGTGCCCCACGCCTCAGCCTATTACGCCGGCTTCACCATAAACCGGATGGCCTACTTCGGATTCTACGCCTTCTGCGGGCTATGGTTCGACAGGCACTACGGCCTGGATCTGCGGAGCATGGGGATAGCGCTGCTCATCATCGGCCTGGCCGAAGCCCTGATAAACTTCGCCACGCCCGCCATCATAAAACGGCTGGGGCACAAGCCGGTATTCACCGTCTCGCTCCTGCTCTCGGGGCTGCTGCTTCCGCTCTTCGTATTCGGCCGGCTGCCGCTGCCGGCGGCCATCGCCGTCATCTCCCTATTCATGCTGCTGGACCGCGTCTATTCTATGGCCCTGGTGATGACCATCCCGCGGATGTTCCCGCAGGCCGGGGACAAGACCGCCTTCGGCTCGCTGAACACCCTGACCGCCTGGGGAGGGCTGATGATCATTTCCTGGTTCCAGGGCGCCTTCCTGGATACTATAGGCATGACCGGCATCGAGGCCATGCGCTGCGCGCGTCCGGTGGTCGGCGCCGGTCACGGCGGCATCCCCGAGTGGCTCGAGCCGGGTCGGGGCGGGAAGCTGTTCGAGCCCGGGTCGGCCAGGCTGATCGCCGAGCGCTACTTGCGGCTGCTGGCGGCGGCGGTGGCGGCGCGGGATCTCTGGGTCGAGGCCTGCTCGACGTGCTCTCCTCCGACGAGGAGGAGGAAGAGGAGGATGAGGAGGAGGAGGAGGAAGAGGAGGCGGAGACGGGATCCGGCGAGGGCGCGGGTGAGGGTGATCGC
>JAVVFK010000337.1:0-1917 GCA_032251015.1 Elusimicrobiales bacterium | reverse complement strand
GGCGATGACCGGTTGGCGAATCGGCTGGGTCGTGGCCTCGGCCGAGCTCGGCCAGGTCTACGAGAACCTGATCCAGTACAACACGTCGGGCGTGCCGACCTTCCTGCAGTATGGCGCGGTCGCCGCGATGGACCAGGGCGAGCCCTTCGTCGGCCGCTCCGGCCAGCTGCTCGACAAGATCCTCGATACCGTCCTGGGCCTGAAAAGGTCCGAAGTCTATATCGCCAATATCGTCAAATGCCATCCGATGGTCAACCCGGACAACCCCGAATCGCACGGCAACGACAGGCCGCCGTCGCCCGAGGAGATAGCGGTATGCCGCCCGTACCTGGAGCGCCAGATAGCGCTTATAAAGCCGGCCTGCATAGTGACGCTCGGCTCCGTGGCGACCAAGGTCCTGCTCGGAATAGAGGAAGGCATCTCCAAGGTCCGCGGCAAGTGGTACGTCTACCCCAAGACGCTCTTCGGCGGCGACGCCGACATAAAACTTCTGCCCACCTATCATCCCGCCGCCCTGCTCAGGAACCCCAGGCTCAAGCTGGACACCTGGGAGGACATGAAGTTGCTCAAGGCTTTCCTCGAAGGCAAGACCTCCTGAACGGCGGAACCTCCTCGGCGGCCCGCCTATGATACTCGACGTAGCCTTCCCCGTTCCTCTCCGGCGCACTTTCTATTACGCCGAGCCGCCCGGCGCGGGCATACCTCCCGGCACGCGCGTGCTGGCCCCTTTCGGCGCCAGCCGCCGCGTCGGCGTCGTCGTAGGGCGCCTGGAGGAAAAGGACGCGGACCTCACCGGCTTCGCCACGCTCAAGACGATCGAGGCGGCCCTGGACCCTTTCCCGCTTCTCGGACCCGAAACGATGACTTTCTGCCGCTGGATGGCCGCCCGCTGGGACGCCCCGCTGGGCTCGGCTCTCGGCCTGTTCACCGTGCCCGGCAAGGATTTTCCCCTGCATCAGACGGGGACACCATTCGGCATGGTGTCCCCGTACCAGCTTCCCCCGCCGCCGCCGGAGGGTCTGGACGCCCTGGCCGATTCCCTCCTGGACCCGGCCGCTCCGCCGGCGCCGGCGCTGATCGCGGGGCTGCGTTCCGGGGAGCGCGACGCTTTCTACGCCCATGTCCTCGCCCGGGCATCAGCGGGGGACACCATGCGGCATGGTGTCCCGGTTCCGTCCCAGGCCCTGCTGCTCCTGCCCGACCTGGCGCTGGCGGCCTCGCTCATCGGCCGCCTGCGCGAGCTGCTCCCCGAGGGCGCGATAACGCTCTGGCACAGCCGCCTGACGCCCAAGCAGCGCCGCGAGGCCTGGACCGGCGCCTGGTCGGGACGGGCGCGCATAGTCGCGGGGACGCGCTCCGCCCTTTTCCTCCCGTTCAGGAACCTTTCTTTCGCGCTGATGGATTCGGAGGAGGACGATCTTTACAAGCAGGAGGAGCAGGAGCCGCGCTTCCACACCCGCGACGCGCTGCTCAAGCTCGCGGAACTGCGCGGCGCGCGCGCCGCGCTGGCCGGGCTCTTTCCCTCCGTCGAGAGCCGCGCGCGCGCCTCCATCAGCGGGGGACACCATGCGGCATGGTGTCCCAGTACCTTCCGCCTGCTGGAGAGGCCCGCGCTTCTCTCCGACCCGCCGCCGCCCCGCGTGGAGCTGGTGGACCTCAACGCCACGCCGGGAGTCATCTCCGAACCGATGCTCTCCGGCCTGCGCGAGGCCGTGGCCGCCGGCGGCAAGGCCCTGCTGGTGGTCAACCGCCGCGGCGTCTCGCTGCGCGAGATCTGCGCCAAATGCGGCTGGACCAAGCGCTGCCGCCGCTGCGAGATACCGATGGCCACCGTGCCCGTCATCAGCGGGGGACACCATGCGGCATGGTGTCCCAGTACCTTCCGCCTGCTGGAGAGGCCCGCGCTTCTCTCCGACC
>JAVVFK010000336.1:0-1927 GCA_032251015.1 Elusimicrobiales bacterium | reverse complement strand
GCGAGCCTGCGGCCAAACAATGATTTCCGCGGCCCCGCCGGTCCGCCCAAGCGGCCCAAGCGGCTGGAGATAGGCACCTTGCTGCAGACCATTCTTCAGGTTCTGGCAAGCGCCGCCTGCATCTATGGCGCGGTGATCGCCGCCATGTACCTGGGTCAGCGGGCCATGATGTATCCGGCCGGGAGCGACGCGGGTACCCCTGCCGAGGCCGGCCTGCCCCGCGCGCGCGCCGTCCGCGTCGACACGGCGGACGGCCTCACCCTTCTGTCCTGGTATCTGGCACCGGATGCGGCCCGCCCGGTGGTCCTCTATTTCCACGGTAACGCGGGAACCGTCGCCGACCGCGCCTTCAAGGCACGCCTGTTCGCCGGCCAGGGGCTCGGGGTGATGCTGGCGGAATACCGGGGTTACGGCGGCAATCCGGGCGCGCCCACGGAAACGGGACTTTACGCCGACGCGCGGGCCAATCTGGCCTGGCTGACGGCCGCGGGCCATGCGCCGGGTGAGATCGTGATTTACGGCGAATCGCTCGGCAGCGGCGTGGCCGTGCAGATGGCCCATGAACTGGCCCGGGCGGGCACGCCGGCGCGCGGCTTGGTGCTGGAAGCGCCGTTCACCTCCATGGCCGACGCCGCCGGGTTTCACTATCCCTGGGTTCCCACGCATTTCCTAATCCGCGACCGCTACGATTCGCAGGCCAAGATCGTGGCGGTCGAGACCCCCGTCCTGATCGTCCAGGGGACCGGGGACCGTGTCGTTCCCCTGGCCCAGGGGCGGCGGCTACTGGAACTGGCCAGGGAGCCCAAACGGGGGGTTTGGCTGTCCGGCGCCGGGCACGCGGACGTCTATGATTTCGGCGCCGGCGGGGCTGTTCTGGATTTCATCGGCGGATTACCCGGCCCGCGCGGCGGCTGAACCGGCGGAAACGGACAAGCCCTCGGAATTCCGAGGGTTTCAGGGTTGTCCTGGCGTTAAGACTCCTATAATTTATACAGTGTACTGGTGTAACTGCGCCTTAATGGAGCAGTGTGCCCGGTCCACGAGGGCCGGGCACGGAAAAAGCAATAACGAACGGGATCATGGCGAAGATTTCTCCCACCGCCGCGCCGGCCATAGCCAACGTCTCGACGGCCCGTATGACGGGCACGTCGCAGGTGGCTGGTCACGGCCGTGTCGAGGAGTTGAGCGGCAGTAACGCCCTGTCGTTCGAGGCAGCCCAGTTCGGTTTCCAGAAGGCACCGGACAATCAATACGACGACCGTCGGACCCTGGCCGACGACCGTCGGCGCAACCCGAACCTGGGCCGCGGCCGGTTCACGGCGCCGAACGAGACCTTCGCCCAGATCATCCAGAGCGAGATCAACGCCCCCAAGGGGTACGGCGAGGACGGGCGAGCGAAAAACTTTGCGGGGCTGGTCAGCAAGGCGATCGCCACGTACGAATTGAACGCACAGGTTATCCACGGCACCCTGCCCCGGAAGGGGACGACCCTGAGCATGCGCCTTTAGCCGCGGTCCGCCAGAGCATGTGTGCCGCCGGCCCGCAGGCCGGCTTTTTCATGCCTGCGGGCATGGGCGGGGGGGGCCCCGGTAACGGAACCGGCGGTCGTTTTTGGGTGGACCACCCTCCGGCCCCCCGTGTTAATCTTTCCTTGGTCAGTAACAGGCCATAGTTGGAGAGAAACGAGCCGGGACGACGCCGGGAACAAGGGGCAAGGCCATGCGTGCCGATGTGAAGTGCGCCTTTGACGTGGCCTTCTGGTTCGCGGATACGGCGCTGGAACAAAACGAATATCTCCAGCCGCAAAAGCTGCAGCGGCTGCTGTTCCTGGCTCAGGGCTATTACGCTGTGCTGCACAACGGGCGCAAGCTGATGCCGGCGGTGTTCGTCGCCGACGAGTTGGGGCCGCTGGAGCCCAACATCTATG
>JAVVFK010000335.1:0-1941 GCA_032251015.1 Elusimicrobiales bacterium | reverse complement strand
GGCGCTGGCGGCCCGTGCCGCGGCCGCCGGCGGGGAATACCCGTCTCTCGGGGGCGGTCCGGCCGAAAGGATCCGGTCCGCCGCCGGACATATGAGGGCGGCCGCCGGGGCGCTCAAAGGCAGCGACTTCGCCGCGGCGCTGGCGGCCCAGGAGGAGGCGCTTAGGGAACTGGAGAAGGGAGGCAAGGACCTCATGGACTATTCCGCCGCCATGTCCGCCATGTCCCGCCCCGGGGGAGCCTCCGGCGGCGCCTATTCGCAGCGTTCGGCTGGCGGCCGGGAGCGGGTGCCGGAGGGGGGCGGCTATGTGCCCCCGGAAGAGATCCGCCGCCGCGTTCTGGAGTCGCTCAGGGAGCCCTATCCCGAAGAAAAAAAGAAGGCGGTGGAGGATTATCTCCGCGGCGTGGGACGGTAGCCCCGCGCCGGTATACAAAGTTACACCTTATAATCGTTGACTTATTCGCCGCCACTACCTATAATTCATAGGGTGATCTGTATGGGGTCGCGGACAAAGGCCCGCGGAAAAACATATCCCGATTTCAACGGCAAAATTCCAAGGAGCGGTACTATGCGATATCTCGCGTCCTTAGTTATTCTATTGGTTTCGTCCGGCTGGTGCGGCGCGGCCTACATCTACGAGCACAGGGGCCTGGTGGAGTACCGTAAAACGGACAAGGAAGCCTGGGAAAGGGTGCCCTCCGCCGGACGTTTCCCCATAACCCCCGGCATGCAGCTGCGCACCGCGCGCGCCTCCATGGCCGAAATACATATGGACGACGGCTCCCGCGTAAAGGTGGCCCCCCGTTCCAATTTCACTCTTTCCGCCGAAGACAAGCAGAAGTCGGTCTTCGGTCTTGCCGCGGGCCGCATGCGCTCCTGGGTGAAGAAATTCTCCCGCAAGTTCGAGGTGCGCACCCCGTCGGCCGTCTGCGCCGTGCGCGGTACGGACTACACCACCAGCGTGGACGGCGAGGGCAATACCAGCGTAGAGGTCAGCGAGGGCAGCGTGCTGGTCGGCGACGCGGCCGGCCGCACCGCCCTGGTGCGAGAGGGCGAGATGACGCAGGTGCAGATGGGCGGCGGCGTGCAGCAGCCGCGGACGAACCCGGACCCGCCCTCCGGCGACGACGCCTCCCTGGCCGGCGCGCGCGAACTGGCCCGCAAGGAGATCTATACCGAGATCTCCAAGGACGCCGTGATAGCCCAGGCCCAGGCCGAGATGCAGTCCTCCGAGTACCAGAACCGGAAGGTGGCCATAGACGCCTACGGCAACCGCGTGCGTATGGAGGAATATGTGATCAGGCCGCAGGCCGACCAGTTCAAGTACGTCGTGCTCAATACCCGCGACGACCGCTTCGATTTCGGCAAGATCCTCTTCACTTTCAACCAGTCGCTGCCCGACGACCTGTCGCGGGCGACGGCGAACATGACCTCCTACGCGGGCTCCAGCGCCCCGGACTGGTACCTGACGGAGATGAACAGCGTGATGTCCAATACGCTCGATAAGGTCACCGAAGACGCCTCGGGCGGCAGGATGATAGCCGACAACGCTTCGGCCCCGTCGTCCTAGGAGCCTGTCCGACATAAGCCAAAAACCATAGCTGGACCGCTCCTGCAACCTCAAACCTCCGACATCCGCCTTCCCTGGCGGCACGCCGGGAACTTCCAATCACACAAGTACAGCCGGTTCAACCGGCATGAGCCGGCTTTTCTCTCAACTTCCCGCAAATACCGGCGCAAACCGCCCGCTTTTCCATAGCTTCAGGATGTTGTGTGTGATGCAGACCGGCGACCACTCGCCTTTTACCTTCGCTGCGCCTCGCAAAAGAAACTGCCGGAATCCCCGCCCCTGTTTTATCTGCCCGAAAACCGGCTCCGCTATCTCTTTCCGCAGGGCATAGGCCTCGCGGCCCCGCTTCGTCCTGAGCTTCCGCTTCATCC
>JAVVFK010000334.1:0-1945 GCA_032251015.1 Elusimicrobiales bacterium | reverse complement strand
ACGTCGTGACGGTAGTGAACCGGGTGCGCTCATGCTTCAATACCATCTTCCTTTCGCTGTCGATCATCTCCCCCGTAACGTCCGCCTCGTCTTTCGGGACCGGACAGGTGTTGACGGTCAGCTCCCCGCGGCTCCATTTTCCCGACAACTGGTCGCCCTGTAAAAAAAGCTGATATTCCACCGGAACGGAACTGTCGAGGATAGGATCGGGCCCGGGAGCCGCGTCTATATGAGGAACATACTCCTCTGCCTTAAGCGTGAGCCTGTTCCCCGCGACGGTAAGCTGATACCTGGAACCGGAATCATCCATCCACTCGCCTTCCCTGCCCTGGGTTTTTTCAAGCCTTTCCTGGCGGAACTCCAGCTTAACGAGTTCATCCCTCATAGCCTGAGCGTCGGGCGCGTCCGGCGCGACCGCCAGATACTGGCGGTAACTCTCCATAGCGTCCTTGTAAAGCCCATGCTGTACCTGGGCCTTTCCCATATTAAGCCAGGCATCGGCCATTTTGGGGGAGATCCCGACCGCCATGTTGAACTCCTCTATCGCCAGGGCCAGATCTGATTTTATTTTGGCGGTCTCAAGCGCCGCCATGCCCCTTAAAAAATGCCTGCGGGCGTCTTCTTCCGTACCCGCGGGCTTTGGCTTGGCGACCGTCTGCCCGGGGGTCTCCGCGGCCGGCGCGGATACCGCCGGGACACTTGCGGCAGGAGTTTCCGACGCCACACTCGTTAGCAGCGGAGGCGCTGAAGCGCACCCGGTAAAAAGCAGAACAATAAGTCCGAAAACACATATATTTCGCATTCAGCACCCCTGTTTTACTGTTGACGACCAAACACAGTTTTATAGCAATCCACTGTTTCTACATTGTAGGAAACGCAAGCGCCCAAGATAAAGCCGGCTCTAAACCACGCGGTCCGGAAAAAGCGGGCAGCTTTAAAAACATGGGCGCCAGACATTGAGCCTACGGAGAAGGTCAGGGGAGAACGGCGCGGGGGCCGTGTTCGCGGGCGTTGCGGTCCATGTAGGCCAGGGCCGCGTCCACGTTCTCGGCGAGCTGCTCCAGCATGTCTATCACCCTGCCGGAAGCGTCCTCGAAAGTGCGGAGAAAGAACTTTTCGCGGGCCGCCGCGGGGTTCTCGTCCAGAAGGGACTTCATCCCGCGGAGCTTAGCGTGCCGCCCGGCGGCGAAGCGCTCCACGCGCAGCGCGGGGACGGAACGGCCCGTGAGGTCGCGCAAATTTTTAGGCGAGGGTCCCATGAAGGTGGCGCCGTTGTCCAGCGCCAGGAGCTCTACACGCGGATAATGAACGCCGCCCTTGACCTTCTTCCCGGCCTCGTCGAGCGAGCGCATATGCACGTTGCCGCCGGGAAACCTGTCCAGGTTGCCCGAAAGGGCGTCAACCAGCATCATATCCGAAATATCCCGCGCCAGGCGGCTCCACTCTATTTCGCCGGAGAAGCAGCCTTTCTCCGTCATGAGCGACGTGCATTGCTTCAGCGTGATCCCGCCTTCGGGGGGAAGGGGACCGTCCGCCTTAAGATAGGTCATGACGGGGTGGCGGGCGAGCTTGTCCCTGGTGCCGATCATGGAGACGAACTGTATATTCTCGACCCATTCCTTGAAGCAGCCTTCGACCGCGGCTTCGCCGGAGAGCGTACGCAGCGCGGCGCGCCGGTTCTCCTCTTTCGTCTCGATGGCGCGCTTGTGGTGGTCGGCGCGGTCCGTCCTGAATTCCTTAGTCTTCAGTATGGCGGCCAGACGGGCGGCGGTGCCGGAAGCCAGCGACTTGGGGACGGTCGGTGGGAAGATGGTAATACCGAGGAACCTGGCGATGCGGTAGGCGGCTATCTCGCCGCGGTAGTTGGAATACCCGCTCGGCAGCTTAAGCCCGCCGGCCGTCGCGCCCGAGGAGTCGTAGACCTTGAAGATGATGGTGGTCCCCT
>JAVVFK010000333.1:0-1949 GCA_032251015.1 Elusimicrobiales bacterium | reverse complement strand
TGACCGGGGCGACCCCCGATATAGCTACCTTGCCTACCGCACCCGGGTTTATGGAGGTCTCGTAAACCACTCCCACCGCCGAAGGATTCTCGGCTCCGCCCGTAATGTTGACGGCATTAGCCAGGCCCGGGTCCACTATAACTATGGTTCCGGGATTAAGCGTTGTGCCGGAGTTGTTCAGAAGCCAAACGACTATAGGCTTATTCCCTGCCGCCATGCCGTCCCCGAGACCTACGTCGCCGTTTATATGCAGCCGGCTGCGCGGCGTGTCGGTGGAGATACCGACATCCCCATCCTTGCTTATGGTCATCCTCTTTACAGGGTCTACACCGGCGCAGCCTCCGGGCCTGGTCCAGAAGTTCATATTGGAAGACCAGCAGCCCGAGTCCGCCCCCGCGGCGACGATATTAACGGCGGAACCCGCAGCTCCTCCGACAGCGGCGGCGTGCAGCACCAGGGACTTGGACTCGTTTATCCCCCCCGCCGTTTCGGAAGGATTAAAATCGGCCGTAGCGCCGGATATGACCACATGCGCGCCTGTTGTTATCATCACCTTGGTGTCGGCAAGGTCGACGTCGCTGTTATCGCCGGTATTATCGAGCGCGAACCGCAGATTACCGCGCCCGTAGGTATCAGTCCGTTCAAGAAAAATGCCGGCTTTGCGGCGCGTCCCGTCGTCCACGGCGGCGATCTTAAAATAAGCCCCGACATACTCGCCGTTCACGTCGCTCTGATTGTCTATGGTAACTCCGTCCCCGCTAAAGCCGGCTTTCACATGCAGGGCGGTTGCAGGGTTCATGGTTCCTATGGCCGCCCGGGCGGAGAGATTGGTCAGATATGCGACTCCGCCTGCATCCGACCAGCCGCCGTTCGTACCGAAGTTTATCCAGCTGACGCCGTTATGACCCTGGAAGTTCCCGCCGCTGTACTGCAATGCCCCCGCCTTGGAGAACAGGGAAGCCCCCAGTCTCAAGGCTGTCACCTGGTTACCGGCGTTCACAAAGAACCCCGGGTCGTTGTACACGGTGCCGGTGGAAACCCAGAAACCGCCGCGGGCCTTGAACATAACCTGATCGCTAACGCTGTTGGTCACTGGGAAGTCCTCACTGTCCGCCCAGGTAAATGCGCCGGGCGAGTTGGAGGAGGCCTTACGGCCTGCCGCGAAAGAATAATCGCCGGCGGCGGAATTAGACACGCCGCCGGGCACGACCGAATACATGCCTCCGGCCCTGTTTAGGTATCCCCCTGATATAACAGCCGACTCGCTGGTTGCCAGGTTATTATATCCCCCGGCTACAGTTGAGCGATTCCCGCTGGCCTTGTTGCTTCCACCTCCGGAGATGACCGAGAGATAAGCCGAAGCGACCTGGTCAGATACCTCCCGGTGAGTCTGCAAGTCTATGGCGGTCTCGTGACGGGGAGCCCCGACGATCGAACCATTGCCGGGGCCTGTTGATTGTATGGCTCCGAAACGGTTTATGTAAACTCCGCTGCCGATAAATACATCTCCGGCTCCCGTCACAAGCAATCCAGGGTCGATGGTATTGGTAGACCCGCTGACAAAAAATCCGCCGCGGGCTTTAAAGCGCACCTGGTCGGCGACATTATTCACCAACGGAGTTCCCTGACTGTCGGCCCAGGAAAAAGTCCCATGGGCCGCTGCCGTCGACCTGTAGCCGGCGGCGAAGGAATAGTTCCCCGTGGCGCTGTTCTGATAGCCCCCGGGCACGCTCGCCTTGAAGCCCCAGGTCCTATTCCCCGAGCCGCCGGCGATAACGGATCCCTCTCCCATCGCCTCATTGGACTCGCCGCCGCCGACCGTAGCCCGGTCGGCGTAGGCCTTGTTCATGCTTCCGCCGGCGACGGTAGTGTTATAGTTGGCTGCGGCCTCGTTGTCCTGCCCGCCGCCGACTGTAGCGCCCTGGGCGGACGCTTTGTTGTAAGCGCCG
>JAVVFK010000332.1:0-1957 GCA_032251015.1 Elusimicrobiales bacterium | reverse complement strand
GCAGCTCCCCTGTGCGGTGGTTGCGGAAGGAGCGCAGCGCGGCCTCGATGCGGGTCTCGTAGCCGACGCTCGATCCGTGTTCGTCCAGCTCCAGAATAAGGTAGGGCTTCCGGTGGGCCTCCATCAGCTGCCGGAAATAGGTCCTGAGGTAGGAGTCGGGGGAACATTTGAAGGAGCTTACCAGGACCGGATAGAGTCCGGGTGTGCGGGCCGCGCTCTCGGCGGCCTCGAGGATTACCGAAGCGTAGTGCCAGTGCACCTGCTCGAGCAGAGAGCGGAGCGCCTCGGAAGACTTCCGGTCGGGGGGAAGCATATCCTGATAGAAGGCCGCAGCTCCCTGGTTGGCGAAAATATCCGGGATTCCCTTGTTCAGCGAGGGGTTGAGAACCGTGTAGGGCCGGCCTAAGAGCATAACCTGGAGATCCTCACCCTCCCCGTTCTTGCCCTGAGCCCGCTCTTTTCGGTAGAGCTCCCGCAGCGCCTCTTCCCTCTCCCGTCTGGCGGCCCAGGCCGTCTCCCAGGCCAGGGTAACCTTCAGGAAGGGGTAGCGTCCGGGCAGCAGCCGCAGCGATTTGTAGAGCTCTCCCTGAGCTTTGAAGGGAAGCGCGTTGGAGTAGACAACCGGGCTCAGCAGCTTTCCTTCGGGCAGCTGCTGGGCAAGCATGGCCGGTGCGAACTGGGTATAGTAGCAGTACTTTCGCCGATCCCTGCGGTCCCTCCCTGTCTCCATATAGAAGGGAAGGAAAATATAGTCCGCCCTCTCTGCCAGCAGGTGAACCTGGCCGTGGAGCTCCGTCAGGGGAGCGCAGAATTCAGCCCCGCTCCGCCGGCGGCCCTCGGCGAGAGTCCCCTCGAGCCCGGTTCCGTCGATGGTCTCGATGCCCAGCTCGGCGAAGAAGCTCTTCCAGAAGAGAAGATCTTCCCGCATATAGAGGGCGGCGGGAAGGGCTATCCGCACGGGAGAGAGCGGGTCCGCGGGGACGGGTGCCGGACCTTCCGCCCGCCTGCGGGCATCGAGCAGCCGGAAGGAGCTGCCGGAGGCACGGACGAAATGGGACGTCTGATAGTCCCGGCCGCAGAGAAAGCCGCAGGCCGCGGTTTCGCCGGCCACGCTTGCCACAGTGAGCTTGCAGTGGTTGGCGCAGAGTCCGCAGATCTCGGTCCGGACCGGTATCGCCTCATGCCAGAGCCCGGTTCCCCGGAAGGAGTCCGAGACGACGCCCCGGTCGGCCAGCTCCAGCGCGGCCCCAAGCGCGCCTGTCAGGTGACACCAGGGGGAGACCACAATCGGCTTCTTCAGCTTCTGCTCGAAGGCGGCCACCAGGGTGCGGATCTTCGCGGTGGCGCCCTGAAAGAAAATCCGCTCTCCGATGCGGCTCTCGACGGCCACCTTCTGCAGATAGTTCTCTCTCACGGCGTGCAGTGCCGAGGCCAGCACCTCCTCCCGCGTCCAGCCGTCGGCCAGAAGGTGGTTCAGGTCCCGCTGCATGAATACGGTGCAGCGGTCCGAAGAGACAGGCGCCGCGACCCCTTCGGTAAAGCCCGCGTACTCCCGCACGCTGACCCCCAGCTTCTGCCCCTGCTCCTCCAGGAAGCTGCCGGTACCGGCAGCGCAGACGTTGTTCATAATGCTGGATGTGACCTGACCGTCCTTGAGGGTGGTGAACTTGGCGTCCTGACCGCCGATTTCGATGATGGTGTCAACCCCGGGGTCGATTTCCACCGCCGCCCGGGCGTGGGCGCTGATCTCGTCAAGAACCGTATCGGCCTTCAGGATAATTCCGGCAAGTCTGCGCCCTGAGCCGGTGGTGGCGCAGCCGATGATGTTCAGCTCGCTCTTGGAGAGACGAGCGGCCTCTTCCACTGCCGCGAGGAGAGCCTTCAGCGCCTCCACCGGGCGTCCGGCGGTGCGGGTGTAAAAGCCGGCAAGAACCTCGCGGGAGGGGGAAATCAGGGC
>JAVVFK010000331.1:0-1972 GCA_032251015.1 Elusimicrobiales bacterium | reverse complement strand
CGGCGCGGCGCGCTGCTGCGGGCCAGGACCGCTTATTTCCGCGTGCAGCTGGCGCTGGAAAGGGTGTACCTCATAGGCGAAAGCCTGGCCCTGTCCGAATCGCAGCTAAAGGACATGGAACTGGCCGTAAAGGCCGGAACGCGCAGCCGGCTCGACGGCATACGCGCCCGGCAGGAAACGCTGGACCGCCGGCGCGACCTGGTCCGCGCCCGCGCGGAACTTTCCGGCTCGCTGGCCGCGCTGGCCCTGGCTTCCGGCCTGGAGCCGCCGGCCTCCGACGCGCTGCCGCTGGACGCCAGGCTGGCCGGCCGTGACTACGCCGCCGGGGCCCCGCTGGTAAAAGCCGAGCCCTACGATTCTCTGCTCGAGCGCTTTCTGCCCGCGGCGCGCGGCGGCCCAGGCGAAGCGCCGGCCGCCAGGGCGCTGAGGAAAGCGTCGGCCGCGGCCCTGGCCTCTTCGAAACTCTACCGCGCGGAGAAAAGGCCCCGCCTCGTATTCAGCGCCCGGACCTCGGTGGATTATCCCAACGGTCCCAACCTCTATTCTTTCGTGCAGGGGACGGCGGGCCTGGCGCTCAATATGCCGCTTTTCGAGAGCGGCCGGCTGGACGAAAAGGAGAAGCAAAGCCGGCTGGAGGCCGGGGCCGCCGCCGCGCTGGGCCGCGAGGCGGACCGCGCGGCCGGCCGGGACTACGCGCTGGCCCTGGACGAATACCGGGCCCTGCTCGACGAGCAGGCCATAAATATCGAGGCTGCCGAGGAGGCGTCGGAGGCCGCCGAACTGGCCTATGCCGCCTATAGGTCGGGCGGGGCGACCTGGCTGGAAGTGGAGAGCGCCAACCTCAGGTCGCTGCGCGCCCGTACCGATCTTGCCGCCGCCAATTCGGGGATACTGATAAAGCTGGCTGTACTCGAAAGCCTTAAATAACCGGAGCGTGAAATAATATGGCAAAAAAAATAATATTCCTGGCGGTCGCGGCGGCCGTGGCAGCGGCCGTCATCCTGAAGGCGCGCAGCGGCGGCGAATTCCGATACGCCGGCACGATAGAGGCGACGGAGACGGACCTTTCCGCGCGCGTGGGGGGAGTGATAGAACGCTACGGCGCGCGCGAAGGGGAGCCCGTGAAGAAAGGACAGGTCGTCGCCGCGCTCGATTGCGCCGACCTGGAACTGGCCGCCGGACTGGCGGCGCGGGACTTCGAGCGCGCCGATGAACTCTATAAGAGCGGCTCGGTCTCGCGGGAGAATTACGACCGTCTCAAGTATAAGCGCGACGAGAGCGCCCTGAAGGCCGGGTGGTGCTCCGTTAAGTCCCCGGTGGGCGGCCGCCTGCTCTACGCCTACCGCGAGCCGGGCGAGCTCGTGGCGCCTGGCACCAAACTCGCCACCGTCGCCGACCTCTCCGAGGTGTGGGCCTATATCTATGTCCCGCACGATAAATTGGTCAAACTCTCGCACGGTATGGAGGTCAAGGGCTATCTCCCCGAAGCGGGCGATAAAGAGGTGCCGGGCCGGGTCTCCGTTATCTACCCCGAGGCCGAATTCACGCCCAAGAACGTGCAGACCCGCGAGGAACGCACCCGGCTGGTCTACGCGGTCAAGGTCGTTTTTCTCAACCCGGACGGTCTGCTAAAGCCCGGCATGACCATAGAAACGGAGCTCCCGGAGTAGGACGATGTTCTCCATCCGTACCGAAAATCTCGCCAAGAGCTTCGGCGCCGTAAAAGCGCTCGACGGCGTCTCTTACGGTTTTTCGGCCGGGCATATACACGGGCTCATCGGCTCCGACGGGGCGGGCAAGACCACCACGCTGCGCCTGCTGGCCGGCCTGCTGCGCCCGTCGGCCGGGGCCGTGGCTTATGACCGGGACGGGAAGCCGTCCTCCTTCTCCGAGTTCCGCCCGGGACTGGCCTATATGCCGCAGCAGGCCAGTCTTTACCCGGATCTTTCCATATCCGAACACCTGGAGTTTT
>JAVVFK010000330.1:0-1984 GCA_032251015.1 Elusimicrobiales bacterium | reverse complement strand
GACCGGGAGAACCCGGGTCCCGGCGTCCCCGGGAAGGCAACAGGAAATACTATGAGGATAAAATACAGCGTCGCGAGAAACAAGCGCAAGAAGAAGATCTTCAAACTTGCCAAAGGCTTTTACGCCAATAAGAAGAATCGCCTCAGGATGGCGACCCAGCAGATCAAGAAATCCCTGGCCGTCGCCTATGTGCACCGCAAGGACCGCAAGGGCGATATGCGCCAGCTCTGGATCATGCGCCTCAACGCGGCCGCCCGCGAAGAGGGAATGTCCTACAGCAAGTTCATGAACGGCCTCAAGAAGGCCAACATCGACATCAACCGCAAGATGCTTTCCGAGATCGCGCTCAAGGACCCGGCGTCCTTCAAGCAGATCGCGGAACTGGCCAAAAAAGCCCTGACCCCGGCGGCCTGAGGGCCGTCGACGGGTGATGAACGCGTCTGAGTGGAAGGAGAAGCTGTCTCGCGTTGGCGAGAGCTTCTCCTCCGCTATTTCCGGGGCCGCCGCCGATAATATCGCCGAGGTGGAACTGCAGTACCTCGGCCGCAAGGGAGAGCTCGCCCTGCTGCTGCGGGACCTGGGCTCGTTCACCATCGAAGAGAAGAAGGAACTGGGCAGGCTTGGCAACGAGCTTAAGACCCGGCTGGTCGCCGCGCTGGAGGCCCGCAAGGCCGAGCTGGGCGGGGGGAAGGCCAAGTCCGCCGCCGGGCTGGACCTGACGCTTTCGGGCCGCCCGTTCCCCAAGGGCAGCCTGCACCCCATAACCCAGGCGATGGACCGCATCACCGCTTCCCTGATGAAACTGGGCTTCTCGGTGGCCGAGGGCCCGCACGTCGAGGAAGACCACTACAATTTCGAAGCACTGAACTTCCCGGCCGATCACCCGGCCCGGGACATGCAGGACACTTTCTACGCCGGTGTGAAGGACGCCTCGGGCAAGGATATGCTGCTTCGCACGCATACCTCGCCGGTGCAGATACGCTCCATGAAGGGCGCCGCCCTGCCGCTGCGCATCATCTCCCCCGGCCGCGTCTTCCGCTCCGAGGCCGTGGACGCCAGCCACTCCTTCGTCTTCCACCAGATGGAGGGCCTCTACGTGGATAAGTCCGTCAGCATGGCCGACCTGCGCTGGACGCTGGACGCCTTCATCAAGGACCTCTTCGGTTCTTCCGCCAAGGTGCGCTTCGCGCCCTCCTATTTCCCTTTCGTCGAGCCCGGCGCGCAGGTGGAAGTTTCCTGCGTGTTCTGCGGCGGCAAGGCGGATAAATGCCCCGTCTGCAAGAGCACCGGCTGGCTCGAGATGCTCGGCGCCGGCATGGTGCATCCCAACGTGCTCAAGGCCTGCGGCCACGACCCGGAGAAGTGGAGCGGCTTCGCCTTCGGCGCCGGCGTGGAGCGCTTCGCTATGCTCCTCTTCGGCATAAAGGACATGCGCATGTTCTACGAGAACGACCTGCGCGTCTGGAAACAGCTGTGAAGATACTATATTCCTGGCTCTGCGATTTCATGGAGAATCCTCCCCCGGCGGAGGAACTGCCGGCCAAGTTCGCGCGGCTCGGCCTGGGCGTCGAGAGCTCCGGCTGCAGCGGCGCCGCCTTCACCGGCGTCGTCGTCGGCCGTATAGAGAAGATCGACAAGCATCCCAACGCCGACAAGCTTTCCCTCGTGGACGTAAGCGACGGCTCGGCGACCATGCGCGTGGTCTGCGGCGCCAAAAATATCGCCGTCGGACAGATGATCCCTTTCGCCAAGGTCGGCGCCATGCTCGCCGAGGGCGAACTCAAAAAAGCGAAGATACGCGGAGTCGAGTCCGAAGGAATGATCTGCGCCGCCGGGGAACTGGGCCTGGAAGGCTACGATAATTCCGGCATACTGGTTCTGGACCCGTCGGCCCCGCTGGGCGCCGACGCGCGCACGCTGTTCGCCCCGCCGGACTGGGTGTTCGAGCTGGAGATAACCCCGAACCTGGCCTACTGCCTGTCCC
>JAVVFK010000032.1:0-16461 GCA_032251015.1 Elusimicrobiales bacterium | reverse complement strand
ATGGCTATCATGGCCAGCAGCTGCGTGAGGTGGTTCTGGAACATGTCGCGCAGCACGCCGGCCCTGTCGTAATAGCCGGCGCGGTGCTCCACGCCCAGCGTCTCGGAGCTGGTGATCTGCACGTGGTCGATATGGTTGCGGTTCCACGCCGGCTCGAAGAGAGCGTTGGCGAAGCGGAACATCAGCAGGTTCTGCACCGTCTCCTTGCCGAGGTAATGGTCTATGCGGTAGACCTGTTCCTCGCGGAAACATTTGTGCACCAGCGCGTTGAGGGCGCGCGCCGAGGCCAGGTCGTAGCCGAAGGGCTTTTCTATCACGATGCGCGACCACGCGCCGGGCGCGTCGGCGGCCAGGCCGGCCTCCTCCAGGCGCTCGCCTATCGCGGGGTACGCGGACGGCGGCGTTGACAGGTAGAAAAGCCGGCCTTTGAGGCCGTGTTCGCGCGATAGTTCCGCCAGCCGCCGCTTGAGCCCGGAGTAGAACTCCGGCGATTGTATGTCGCCGCCCAGGTAGGAGAGGCGGGCCAGGAAATCGGCGGTTTTACCGGCCGGGGCGCCGGCGGGCAGCGCGCCGCGCATGCTTTCCCGGAAATCCTCGTCTGAGAGAGGTGTGCGTCCAACTCCCACTATCCGGTAGCCGGAGGGCAGGGCGCCGGTCGAGTGCAGGTGGAAAACGGACGGAATGAGCTTGCGGCGGGCCAGGTCCCCCGAGGCGCCGAAGATCACTATCGCGCAGGGGTCAGGAACGGTCTCGGTGAGACAGAGGGCTTCGCGCGAAGCCTTGGATGCGCCGGCGGTCATTTCTTCCCCTCGTCCTGCGGCGTCGAGGGGCGCCAGCCGCCGGCGCCGGCCGAGGCGGAGCGCTTGTTCTCTCCGGCCGCGGCCACGGCGTGGCCGCCGAACTGGTTGCGCAGCGCGGCCAGCACGCGGTTCTGGAAAGCGTCCTTCTGGCGGGAGAGGAAGCGGCCGTAAAGCGACAGCGTTATCACCGGCGCGGCCACGCCGCTCTCCACCGCCTGCTGGGCGGTCCAGCGGCCCTCGCCGGAATCCTCCACGTAGCCGCTCACCGCCTCCAGGTCCGGGTCTTTCTTGAAGGCCTCTTCGGCCAGTTCCAGCAGCCAGGAGCGCACCACGCTGCCCCGGTTCCAGAGATGGGATAATTTCCCCAGGTCCTGTTTATAGGGAGAGGCCTGGATTATCTCGAAGCCCTCGCCGTAGGCCTGCATCATGGCATACTCGATGCCGTTGTGCGCCATTTTCACGAAATGGCCGGACCCGGCGGCCCCGGTGTGGAGATAGCCTTCCTTCGGCGCCAGCGCCGCCAGGACCGGCTCCAGCCTTTTGAATTCCGCCTCCGGTCCGCCGACCATCAGGCAGTAGCCGTTCTCCAAGCCCCAGATGCCGCCGGAAACGCCGGCGTCCAGGTAGTTTATGCCCTTGGCGTCGAGTTCCGCCGAGCGGCGGACATCGTCCTTGTAGAAAGTGTTCCCTCCGTCGATAATAGTATCGCCGGGCGAGAGCAGGCCGGAGAGTTCCCTAACCGTATCCTCCGTCGGGGCGCCGGCAGGCAGCATAAGCCAGACGGCTCTCGGAGTTTCCAGCCCGCTTACCAGGTCCCGGAGGCCCTCCGCTATTATAGCGCCCGCCCCCGCGGCGGCCGAGCGGGGCGCTTCCGAACGGTTGTAGCCCACTACCTGGTGGCCGGCCCTGAGCAGCCGGCGCGTCATATTAAGGCCCATCCGGCCCAAACCTACCATGGCGATCTTCATTATTCCCCCTTTACGCGTATTCTAACTCAATCTGCGGTTCGTTCCTAGCGAGGCCAGCGCGGCGTTGGCGATTTCCAGCAGAAAACGGCGCTGGGGCCTGAACCTGGCTATCTCGCGCAGCGTGAAAGCCGCGGAGAAGGCCCTGGCGGCCGCCGCATCCTTATCCAGGTCCGGCGGCAGGTCCCCGTCCCCGACCGCCCCGGCTACGGACCTGCGGAAAAAATCCTCGAGGCCTTTAAATTCCCGCGCCACTTCCCGGGCCGCCGTCCCGGAGCGGCCGCCGAATTCTATACCGCTGTTGAAAAGAAAACAGCCGCGGCCGCGCCGCGCAGGCACGGCGGCGTCGTCTATGAGGCGGGTATAGATACGCAGCAGTCCGTCCAGGGAAGGCTCCGGGTTTCCCATTAAGGCCGGGCCGCGTACGGAATAGCGCCGGAGCGCCAGGCGGAAAAGAGTTTCCTTGTCCCCGAAGGAGCGGTAGAGGCTGCCTTTGTTCAGTCCCGTGACGGAAACTATGTCCGAGAGAGAAGCGCCGGCGTAGCCGCGCTCCCAGAAAAGGAACATGACCTTCTCCAGAACTTTCTCCCTGTTAAAGCCGGGGGGTCTTGCCATAGAGACATTATCCCTATTCTTGACCGGGCGGTCAACAATTACGGCCTTCGCCGCGGCAGGCGGGCGGCGGCGGCCTTGTCCAGCAGCCAGGTCAGCCGCCCGTCGCGGGGACGGACAAGCGCGGCCGGCAGGCCGCGGGCGCCGCTTCCGCCCCGCAGGACGCGCGCCGCGGCGTCCGCCTTTGCGCCGCCGGAGACCAGGAAGAACACCGCGCGCGCGGAATTTATGATGCCGCCGGCCGCGGTTATCCGATTCGGCCCGCCGGCGGGGCCGGCGACGGACGCGAAAATCTCTTTTGAGCGGAAGAGTCCGGCATTGCCCGGGAAAATGGAGGCGGTGTGCCCGTCCTCCCCCAGGCCGAGCAGCACCAGGCCGAAGCGCGGGACCCCGTAGGCGGAGGGCAGAAGTTTTTTCACGAGCCCCGAGTAGCGCCGGGCTTCGGCGACGGGCGGGGCTTCCCCTCGTATCCTGAAGATATTGCGCTGCGGCACGCCGGCGGGGGCCAGCAGGGCCCGCCGCGCCATGCGGTAATTGCTGAGCTCTGAAGAGGGCGGCACCATCCTCTCGTCTCCCCAGAAGAAGCGCACCCGCCGCCAGTCCGGGCCCCCGGGCCGCGCCATGGCGGCCAGCACGGCCTCCGGAGTCCTGCCGCCGGAGAGCGCCAGGTCGAAGAACTCGCCCGGCTCCAGGCGCGCCGTCTCCGCCGCCAGGAAGCGGCGCAGGAAGGCGGCCATGCCGGCTGGCGAGGCGAAGACTCTTACTTCCGGTCCCTTACTCATTCAATACCTCTTTCCATAGGTCCTGAACGGCATCACTAGCAGCTGGGCGAGCGATACCCATTCGGGCCCTCTGAATTCCTTAAGGCCCAGCGGCATGGTTTCGTGGGCGCCGCGGGGCTGAGCGCGGTAGGTGCCGAAAAGCCGGTCCCACCAGGGGAGGTTGAAGCTGAAGTTGCTGTCGGTCTCGTCGCGTTCCACGGAATGGTGCACGCGGTGGTAATCCGGCGTCACCACTATCAGCCGCAGCGCGGCGTCCAGCCGGCCGGTCAGGTGTATATTGGCGTGGTTGAAGAGGGAAATGCCGGCAAGGGCCAGCTCGAAGACGGCTACGGCCGCGGGCGGCGCGCCGGAGAGTGCCACCGCCGAGATCTTTATCGCCATGGAGAGAAGTATCTCGACGGGGTGGAAGCGCGAGCCGGTGGTGACGTCGAGCTCTTCGTCGACATGATGCACGCGGTGCAGCCGCCACAGCAGGGCTCGCCGGTGGAAGAGGCGGTGCTGCCAGTATATGACCAGGTCCAGGAAGAGGAAGCCGGCGGCGAAGGCGAGCGGTTCCGGGAGCCGGACCATGTTGAGCAGGCCCCAGCCGCCTTCGCGGGCCGCCAGCGCCGTCCCGACGGCCGCGGCCGGCAGGAGCAGGTAGATCATGGCGTTGTTGAGCAGCGTGATGCCCAGGTTGACCGCGTCGCGCCGCAGCCGCGGCAGGGCGAAGCTCCGGCGCGGCGCCAGGAACTCCGCCGCCAGCAGCGCGAGGAAGAGCGCCGGCAGAAAGAGCGGGTGGATGGTCAGCGTGTCGGGCATATTATCGCGCCGGGACCTCCGGGAACGCTATTCCGCCTCCACGGGCCAGGGGCCGGTGCGGGTCTTGGGCCCGGCCGGATCGGCCCATTCCCTGCGTCCGTCCTGACCGACGGCGGGGAACAGGTCGGCTGTTATCTGTTCCGGGCGGAACCAGAGCTTTATCTCACGCTCGCCCTCTATGGAGTCCGACGAGACGTGCACTACGTTCTCGAAGACCCCCTTGGTGGTGACGCGGCCGAAACTTCCGCGTATGGAGCGGTAGTCCGCTTCCTCGGGATTGGTGGAGCCGGCTATGGCGCGGGCCTTCCTGACGGCGTTCCCGCCGGTATAGGCGAAGGCCAGCACGGTGTCCTGCCCGCCGTGAAGTTCGCCGGTGATGAAGCGTATGAGCTCGCCGAAGAAGGGCTTCTCCCGGAGGTGATGGTAATGAGTGGAGGCCAGGTCCCTGTCCACTTTGGCCAGCCGCGCGCCGACCAGGCGCAGGTCGGTCTCCTCAAAGCGCCTGAGGATATGTCCCGCCAGGCCCTTCACCATCCCGTCGGGTTTCACTATCAGCAGTATGCATTCTTTCATCGTTCCGCTCCTTTATCAAGCGCCTGGGCCAGTTCCGGGGCCGCTTCCTTTATCATGAAGGAGAGGCTCCTGGAACAGACCGCGTCTATCAGCAGGCCGTAATCTTCGCTGCAATGGACGTGCACGTCGGCCCAGTTCTTGCTCTCGGCGCCGTGGGAGGCGAACTCGCGCAGGTTGCTCTGGAGGAAAGCCTCTATCGCCCGCTCGGGGCTGTAGCCGCGCTCCTTTATGTCGCGGTTTATGCGGGTCTTGAGCTGGGTCGTCCAGTGAGAATCTATGAAGACGGAGAAATCCACGAGGTCGTGGAAGTCGCGGTAGGTGGAGATCTCCCCCTCGGCTATCACGAAGCGGGCTGGGCTCACTGTCTCCGTGCCGCCGTCGCCGCCCCGCCGGCGGCAATAGACGGGTTTTATGACCGGCTCGCCCAGGCGCAGCGTCTGCAGGTGCGCGCGCACGAGGGCGAGGCGGTTGGCCTCGGGATGAGGGCCGTGCAGCCCGCGGCCGCGGCGGTGTTCGCGCGAGGTCTTGTAATCGTCGAGGCGCATTACCGCGGCGTCCTTGAGCAGGTCTTTGAGCCGGGCGGCGAAGGTGCTCTTGCCGATGCCGCCGGGGCCGCCCACGGCGACGACGACGGGCCGGCCGGGCCCGGGGAATTTTTTCAGCAGGGCGCGCGCTATCAGGGAGGCGCAGTCGTGGCCTTTTATTTTTTCCCTGTCCAGCTTTACGTGGCGCCTGTAGTGTTTCTTCACGGTTTTACCGCCGGCCTGAGCAGTTCACGCAGGAGGGCGTCTCGGGCATGGCCTTGAGACGGGGCTCGGCTATCGGTTTGCGGCAGTGGCGGCAAACGCCGTAGGTGCCGTCGTCGATGGCGCCGAGCGCCGCGCGCACATTGTTGAGGCGGGTCTTTATGTTGGCTTCCAGGGCTATGCCTATCTGCTGGGAATGGAGCGCGTCGGCCCGCGAGAGGCGGCCGATGGATTCGTCCAGCGAAACGGTGGCCGACTGGCCGCCGGCCCCTTTCAGGTCGGCCTCCAGTTCCGCCTCCAGGTCCTTGAGGCGCTTTTTAAAGAATTCGAGTTGTTCTTTTTCCATGGGGAATATCTCCTAGCGGCCGGTCTTGCGGAGCACCTTGTAGCGGAGCCAGACCAGTCCGAAGGGACGGGTCCTGTGCGAGAGCAGCCTGAGCCCTGTGACCGAGGCTTTCGACCTGCCGGCGTCGAACGTGGTCTGGACGCCGACGCGGCCGTCGGCAACGGGCGTCACCAGTATGCTGAGCTCGTCTATGAGCCCGGCTTCGAGCATCCCGCCGTTGGTTGTTCCCCCGCCTTCGAGCAGCAGTTTTTTGACGCCGAAGAGCCGGCGCAGCTTGCGCAGGACCAGCGGCAGGTTTATCTTTTTAGGGCCGCCTATGATGTAGGAGACGCCTTTCGATCTTAAATAGGCGAGGTGGGACTTCGGCGCCATCCCGGTCACCACCGCGATTACGTGTTCGCCGTCTATGTCGCCGGACCCGAAGACGAGCCTGCCTTCGGGGTCGAGCGCGATGGCGAAGGTCCGTGCCCGGTGAGGGGCGACGAAGTCGCCTTTTTGGACCGCGGCCGCGGCCCGGGTCCCCGCCGGGCGTCTGCCGCCGGCGTAGGGCTCCATCGAGATCCTGCCCACCATCCAGGCGTCGGCTTTGAAGGACGCCGCCGTGGTATCGTAGTCCGCGTCGGCGGCCCGGGGCAGTTTCCAGTCGCGCATCACTATCTTCCCGTCAACGGACGGTATCATGTGGCAGATAACGTAAGGTCTGTCTTTTTTCATAAAACACCCCCTCGCGGATATTTTACTATCTTCCGGGCCGGAGGTCTAAGGTTATCGGGACCCTGCCGGAGGGCCCGGCGGGGTCAGCGGGAGGCTTTGACGGTGAAGGAGCAGCCGCGGCCGGCCGCGGCGCTCTGCCGGCCCCCGCCGGGGGCCAGCAGCAGTTTTCCCTGTGAATCGGTTATGACCCGGCTCCCTTCCCTGAGGTTGAGTACGTACTGCAGCCGGAAAGTGCCGTCGAAGGCGGAGGGGCCCGGCAGCAGGCCGAGCGTAAGCCGCCTGACGGTGTTCTCCGCCGGTTCCTCGTAAAGGACGGCGGTGTACTGTTCGTTGGTCAGGTAGGCGAAACTGAAAGGGTAGGAGAGCCGTCCGCATTTGAGCCGGCCGCTCAGCGTGCCCGCCTTCTCCCATCCTTTTTCCCCGGCGCAGGCTTTGCCGTCCAGCCTGAAGTAAAGTTTCCAGTCCCCGGCGGAGGCCGCCAGCACCTGCTTTCCGGGCCGGAGCGGCACCTTGCCCTGCGCCTGGAAGGGCGGTCTGGGCGGGCCTTTCTCCGCGGCCACTTCCGCCTGGTAGTCCAGCCGGAATCCCCTCTCCCCCGCCTCGTTGAGCAGGGCGTTGAAGATCATCTCGCGCCGGGGGCCCCGTCCTCTTTTTTTAGCCGGGCCGGCGTAGGAGGCCTGTTCACCCGGGACCGCCGGAAGTTCGTACGAGTAGGACACGCCGCCCCTGACGGCCATCATCCTGAGCGCACAGGTCCTGTCCCCGTCGGCCGCCGCGGCGGGCGCGGCCAGCGCCAGGAATATCGTCGTCGCCAGGAGTGATACCATAGTTTCCTTCCTAATGCCCGTGGCGGTGGTGCAGATCGGGCCAGTGCGGGTGCTCGTGCTCGGCGGGCTCGTGCTTATGGAAATGCGAGTGCGCGCCGGCCGGGGGCCCGTCGTGGGAGTGGCCGTGGTGCAGGTCGTCGTGGGTATGGGAATGGGCGTGGTCCATAGCCGCGTGGATGTGCGCATGGGCGTGCTTCTCGGCCAGCATGAGCCAGACCGAGGCGAAGAGCAGCGCGCCGGACACTATCTGCGCGGCGGAGAGACCCTCGCGCAGGGCCAGGACGGCCAGCAGCACGCCGAATAGCGGCGAGGTGGAGAAGATGAGCTGGCTGCGCACGGCTCCCAGCTTCTGCGCGGCGGCTATGTAGAAGGTGATGCTGAGGCCGTAGCAGAGGAAGCCTACGACAAGGGCCTTGCCGGTGACGGCGGCCGCCGGGACGGAACCGGCCAGCGCGAGTCCTATGAGCAGGTTGGTGGCGCCCGCCGCCAGGCCCTTGAGTATGGTGCTCTGCGTCGGCGAGAGGTCGTCGATGAGGGCGGTAAAATGGTTGTCGAAGCCCCAGGAGAAGCAGGCTAGCGCCACCAGCAGGCCGGCCTTGAAGCCGGCGACTCCGCCGCTCCAGGAGAGCAGCAGTCCCGCGCCCAGGCTGAGAGCCACGCTGAACCATCCGCGCCTGTCGAGATGGTCCTTAAAGAGGAAATGGCCCAGGAAGGCCGTGGCGACCAGTTCCATGTTGAGCCAGATGGAGACGGAGGCCGCCGGGGCTATCTTGACCGCGGCCATCAGGAACACCGGGCCGAGCAGGCCGCCGGAGACGATCATGCCGACGATATACTTGTACTTGAGTTTGCCGGCGGGCAGCAGGCGGCCGGAGCGCAGGAGCGTCCAGACCGACAGGCCTATGCCGGCGCCCAGGTAGAGCAGGCCGGCCAGCAGGAAGGGGTTGAGCTCGTCGATGAGCGTCTTGCTCAGCGGCGTGGATACGCCGAAGAAGAAGGCGGCCAGCAGGGCGAGGGTTACGGCGAGTGAATCGGTTTTTTTCATGGTTTTATGAACTGCGCGATAAATATAAGCGGCGCGTCCTCGGTTTCGTTCCAGGCTTCCGGCGTCAGGACGCCGCGCAGCCTGTCGTCCACGCGGACTGTCTCGGCGGCGCCCGGCCTGAGACCGGCCAGGCTCCCGGCCTCTTCTATGTCCCGCGCGGAATGGGAGTGCTTCTCGCCGGAAAGGTCCACGTCCTCCACTGGGCAGTCCTCGGCCAGGTACTTAAAGCGCGCGAAGGGCGCCTCCGGATGGGTCACCGATACCACCAGCCGGCCGCCGGGCCTGAGCAGGCGGGCGAAGTCGGCGAACAGGGCTTGCAGGCCGCTGAGATGGCGTATGGCGTGGGCCAGGACTATGCCGTCGAAAGAGCCGTCGGAGAAGGGCAGCGGCAGGTCGGCCAGGTCGTGGCGGAGCAGCCGCGCGCCGTGGCATCTGGCCGCGGCGCGGGCGAGCATCTCGCCTGAGAAATCCAGGGCGGCGCAGTCCGCGCCCAGCCGCAGCGCCTCGGCGGCGTACTTGCCGGTGCCGCAGGCCGCGTCCAGGATAGCCAGGCCGGGGGCCGGGGCCAGCAGGGAGAGCACCGTCTCCGTCTCCGTGAAGAGTACCGAGTTGGGTTCCCGGTCGTAGCAGGCGGCGGCCAGGTCGTAGGCTTTAAGGGTCTTGGCTCCCATCGCTATGATTTTACCATTTGGCCGCCGCCCCCGGGACCCGCACTCCGATCGCCTGATGGCGGCGCGTGGAGAAAGAAAAAGGGCTCCCCCGCGGGAGCCCCTTTTATTCCATGGTCCGGCACGCGCCGCGCGCGTTCTATCTCCGGCCTTTTCCGCCGCCGCCACCGCCGCCCATGGGCCGCATATGTTCCCTGTGCTCCTTCATTTCGCGCTCGCGCCTCATTTTTTTATTTTTCTTCGTCCCTTCGGCTTTTTTGGTCTTCGCTTTTTTGCCGGCAGTTCCGCTTCTGCGCTCTTCGCGCATTTCGGCGGACATTTTCCTGGTCTGGCTGATAGCGGGGCCCAGTTTCTGGCCCAGGTCCCTTGCGATCTTGCCCCAGCCGGCCTTCTTCTTGCCCTTGCGCATCTCGCTTATCCTGGCGATATTCTCGTCGTTTATGCCGCCGTCCATCCCCTTGGCCAGGCTGAGGACTATGGCTATTTCGCCATGGCTCATTCCGCCCTCTTCGCGCATGGTCCGTATGCGGCCTTCGTCCACGCCGAATTGAGTCATCATCCTGGCCCGCACTTTTTTCCCGCCTTTGCCCCTGGCGGCGGCGTTGATCTCCCCGGCGGCCTCGGCGGCGGATTCCTCTTCCTGCGCCTGGGTCATCTCCTGCTTCTTCTCCGCCGCTTTTTCCATCTCCTGTTCCTGCGCCAACGCCGGAACGGCCGCGGCGAACATGAAAATGCCGGCCAGCAGCAGGCCCGTCTTGTCGGTCTTCATAAGCGTTACCTCCCCATTATGACCAGAGGAACGAAATGCGTGTATTTTTCGTCCCTACCCCTGTAAGGACTTTATACAAAAAAAAAGACGGGTTTGAGCAAGGGGCGGGAACGCGGCTCAGCGCGGGGCGCCCCAGAGGTCCAGGGCGGCCTTTTCCTCGTCCGGGGTAGAGACTTTCTTGAATTTGGCGTTGGGCACGCCGTGAACGCGGGCCTTGCAGGTTTCCCAGTCGGCGTCGCGGTGTACGGCGCCGCCCGCGAAAGAGAGGTAATAGCCGCCTTTCTTCGTTCTCGGCTTCGAAGATTTCCCGGAAGGGGCCTTCCCGGCCGGGGCGTGCAGGTGCTCCTCTCCGGGCGGCAGCAGCGAATAGCCGCAGCCGACGGCGGGGCCTTCGTGAAGTCCCGGGCGCAGTCCTTTGGAGAAGGCGACGGCGATGGCGTCGCAGCGTTCGTTGATCTCGTGGCCGGCGTGTCCTTTGACGTGGGCCCAGGTCAGCCGTCCCTTGCGGGCGGAGGTCAGCGCGTCGAGGCGCTCCCAGAGGTCGCGGTTGACCACGGGCTTGCCGCCCGCGGTGAGCCAGTCCTTCTTCTTCCAGGCGTGTATCCAGGCCTTGATGCCGTTGACCAGCAGGCCGGAGTCGGTATATAGCTTCACGGGTTCCGCGTGCTCCTGCACCGCGGCCAGCGCGGCTATGGCGGCGGCCATCTCCATGCGGTTATTGGTGGTGGCCCGTTCCCCGCCGCCCAGCTCCAGCAGCCTGCCGTCTGGAAAGATAATGACGGCCGCCCAGCCGCCGGGCCCGGGATTGCCCGAGCAGGCGCCGTCGGTATAGATATGTATGGTGTTCTCCATCGGTCCTATTCTACGAATTTTACGGGCGGCCGCGGCCCCCGCGGGCGGCGCCGAACGCCTTTTTCAGGGAGAGACCCGCGAAAGCCCCGCCGTCTATATCGGTGCTGAGCCCGTAGTCGTCGTATTTCCTGCCGGTATAATAGCGGCCGTCGAAACGCCAGCCGGCCTCGGCGGTCAGCGCGGCGCGTCCCGGCAGGCGCCAGGAGGGGCGGAACGCGATGAACGGGGTCTCCAGGTAAAGGGCCTGGCCGGCGTCGGGCCGGTCGGCGGGCAGGAACTGCTCCAGGCCTATGCCGCCCTCCAGCTCGGCCGAGAAGGGCCCCGGCGGGCGCCAGGCCGCGGAGAGGCGGAAGTATTTTACAGGCTGCCAGCGGAACGACCAGGCCATATCGCCGCCCGGGCGCCACTGCACCATGAAGGGAGCGAAGAAGGTCCATTTCTCGGAGATATAGCGATAGGAGAGGAAAGGTATCGGCGCGCCGCGCAGGAAAGAACGGCGGCTGGAATAGTTGAGGCCGGCCAGCCACACGCCGCGCGCCCCGTTGGCGCCCAGCTCTTTGGTGAAGTTGAAGCCCAGGTCGGTCTCCGACGAGGAATTATAGGGGCGGTCCGAGGCGGAGCGGGCGCCGAGCGACAGGCTGACTCCGCCGTTGACGGCGGAGACCCCGAGCGAGGCTTTGTACAATTCGCCGGGGAAATAGCCGTGACCGGAAGTTGCGATATGCTCCAGGCCGCCGGTCAGCGATAAGGCGTAGCCGCCGGCCCCGCCCAGTGTTACCGCGGCGTCGAGGCCGGTCCGGCGTTCCCGCAGGTCCCCTCCGCCCAGGCTGAAGTACGGCGCCGCGAAAGTGCCGGCGGCCGGCCCGCCCCATTGGGCGGCCGCGGCGGCCGGCAGCAGCGCTGTCAGCAGCGCCGCGAAGACCTTTTGCGTGATGCGTGCCGGTGAGAGCATAGATCTTTCTCGTGCGCTTCGGTGTATTTTATGAGTTCGTTCATCATCCAGACCGTGCGGTCGGGGTATTTCCCGGCCGCGGTCTCGCCCGAGAGCATGACGTAGTCGGTGCCGTCGAGTATAGCGTTGGCCACGTCGGTGGTCTCGGCGCGGGTGGGCATGGGGTTCTCGGTCATGGATTCCATCATCTGGGTGGCGGTGATGACCGGCTTGCGGGCCAGGTTGGCCTTGCGGATCAGCAGTTTCTGCATGACCGGGATCTTCCAGATCGGCATGGTTATCCCGAGGTCGCCGCGGGCGACCATTATACCGTCGGCCGCCTCCAGTATGGCGTCGATGTTCTTTATCGCCTCGGGATGCTCGATCTTGGCGAAGATTTTGCAGGAGGGGCGGCGCGGCTTGATCAGGGCCCTGACGGCGTCCACCTCCGCGGCGGTGAGGACGAAGGATTGCGCGACGGCGTCGAAGCCGCAGGAGGAGCCGAACTGTATGTCGCGGCGGTCCTCGTCGTTGAGGAGCGGAAAATCCAGGCGGGCCTCGGGGATGTTGACTCCTTTGCGGGGCTTGAGGAGTCCGCCCACGGTCACGACGGCGCGTATCTCCCCCCGGCCGGCGCTCTCGACGCGCAGGACTATGCTGGCGTCGTCTATATATATGGAGTGTCCCTTTTTAACCGGCTTGAGAGAGCCCGGGTAGTCGAAAGGGATGTGGCCGGAGTCTCCGCGGCCGGGGCCCTGGAAAAGCACCACGGCCTGTTTTTTCTTAAGTTCGACGGGTTTTTTAAGGTCCCTTATCCTTATCCGGTTGCCCTGCAGGTCCTGCAGGGTTTTCACCGCGCGGCGCTCCTTCTTGTTGAGCGAGCGCAGCAGGTCGAGGGCTCTCAGGTGGTCGGCGTGGGTGCCGTGGGAGAAGTTGAACCGCGCCATGTCCAGGCCGGCGCGCATCATCTTCCGCAGGACGGCGGAGTCGGCGCTGGCGGGCCCCAGCGTGGCTATTATTTTCGTGCGCGGCATATGATCCTTGTCAGCCTCCATTTTACAAAAGTAAACCGCCCGCGGGCTTGTCCCTCGCGGGACGCCCGTGGGCGGCGCAATTTTACCCTTCTAGCTCAGGCGGCCTTGCAGCGGCGGCGCTTGGAGAGCACGTAATCGCCGTTGCTCTTGTGCATCCGGGCTACCAGCTGGTGGGTGCCGGGGGCGAAGTTGTTCCAGTCGTACCACCAGTACCCGACGGCCCAGCGGCAGGGCTGCCAGGGCTGGTCGTCGATGGAGAGGTCCATCCCGACGCAGTCGCCGGAGCCGATGCGCACGGCGTAGTGCCGGGCGGTTATGGTCTCGAGGTTCTTGGGGTAGTCCAGCACGACGTATTCGGTCGCGGGGACGGCGGTGGTCTTGTTCCTGGCCGCGGTCTTGGGCGCGGTCTTGCGGTTGGCTAACTTCAGCATTTTCTTTTCCTCCGGGGATTTCCTGGCGCCTTCGTCGGCGGCAACGGCCGGACGGATGTCCGTTTTCCGGGTTTTTTCGGTTTTTCCATAGTGCTCGCCTGTTCAAGAATGCCCGGGGGCCGATATGTTCCGGCTGCCGGGCTCTTCCGTATTTAGGAAGGTGTATTTTTCCCCTGTGAAGAGTATACCTTTTCAGACCGGCCCGTGTCAAATGAAAAAGGATAACTATTGCGGGCTTTTTCCCCCGAACGAGCGAAGGGCGGGCCCGGAAAAAGCGAACCGTGACGAGCGCGTGTCCCCGTGGTGAGCCACCCCGCCCTGCCATGCCCCCGGAATAGTTTCTCCTTATGTCAGGAGGAGAGGTTTTCTTCGAACTTCTTGACCTTGTCGAGGCGGCGGACGTGGCGCTCCTCGCCGCTGAACTCGGCCTTCAGGAAGGCGTCGGCTATCTCCAGGGCCAGGCTCTCGCCTATGATGCGCGCGCCCAGGCAGAGGACGTTGACGTCGTCGTGCTCCACGCCCTGGTGGGCGGAGTAGGTGTCGTGGCAGAGACCGGCGCGGATGCCCTTGAACTTGTTGGCGGCCACGCAGGCTCCCACGCCGCTGCCGCAGACCACTATGCCGCGGCGGGCCTGGCCGCCGGCCACCGCGCGCGCGACGGCGGCGGTGAAGTCGGGGTAGTCGACGGATTCGTTGGGCGAATTTGTGCCGAGGTCCGAAATCTCGTGGCCGAGCATTTTAGCTTTGTGGATCAGGGCCGCCTTGAGCGGGAATCCCGCATGGTCGCTGCCTATGGCTATTTTCATTCTGTCCTCCCGTATTCCCGTCTTATTCGTATACTGTCCCCGGAATTCTATATCCTTTCGAGTTCGTCGCGGGTTATCCAGCCCTTTATGCCTTCCTTCTGTATCCCCACTTCCCAGAAATCGTCGCGCGAGTCGTCCAATATCTTGACAATGCGGCCCTCGGGAAGGGTGGCGTGGGCGTTGAAGGTCTCGTTAGGGCCGCTGCGCAGGACGGCCTCGTGCTGCACCACCACGGCGGCGTTGCGCAGAGGGGCCGAGAGCCGGGCGGCGCCCCAGGCGCCGAAGAAAAGCAGCAGCGCGCCTGCCGCGGCGGCCGCCGGCAGCAGGCGGTCCCTGAGCGCGGGCCTGAGCGCGGCGCCGGCGCCCAGCAGGCAGAGCGCCCAGAAAGCGAGCGAGGCCAGCGCGGCTATCTCGCGGTCCGAGGCGGAATAGTAGAGCTGGTGAATGAAAGGAGGCACGCCTTCCGGGACCAGCGACTGCCCGGTGTTCTTCATGGCGAAGTCCAGGTTGTAGCGCATGTCGGGATCGCGCGGCAGCATGCTCCAGGCGCGGGCGTAGTAGAGCAGGGCCTTGCCGACGCGCCTGATACGGAACTGGGCGTTGCCCGCGTTGTAGAGCAGGTAAGGGTCCCCCGGCTGGGCGCGCAGGAGTTCCTCGTAGGCCGCCGCCGCCTGCGGGTAGAGGCTGTCGTTGTAGAGTTTGTCGGCTTCGGCCCTGGCCATCACGTCGGGGTCCAGCGCGGCCGCCGCGGCGGGGACCGCGTAGGACGGCCCCGCCGACAGGAGCAGGAAAACGGCGATGATAGCGGTCCTCATTTTCCGGCGAACTCCTTTTCCAGTATCTCCAGCAGCACGGCGTACTTGCTGATGAGGTCGGCGGCGTTCTCTTTCGTTATGGCCGAAGACGAGAAGTGGTAGAACTCCAGCTGCTCCCAGAGCGTGCGTATCTCGCCAAGAGAGAAGTCCCCGGTCTTCGGGAAGCGTTTCTTGATATGCTCCAGGGTCCTCTTCAGCGTGAACGACTCTATGTCGTCTCCGCTCTTGTCGGACAGGTAGCGTGTCAGCGAATCGTAGAGTATGCCCACCGCCTTGGGGTAGTCTCCCGTTTCGGCGGCTTTGCGGGCCTCGTCGCGGCGCTTCATCGCCGCGGAGAAGGCCCGGCGCCAACGCAGGCGGCGCGGGTCGGAGAGGAGGCCGGCGCGCAGGCGCGCGTAGGCCAGCGAGCCCAGCAGCAGGAGCAGGGGAAGGAGGTTGTGCGACGGGTTCTCCGTGAGGGCCAGGGCCAGCCGCCTGGATACCGGCACGCCGATCTTGCGGGACAGGTAGCGTATGTCGCTGGAGATGGTCTTGATGTCCCCGCCCCCGGTGCCGCCGATGAACGAATAGGCCCTGGCCGAGGGGTCTCCCTTGAGCACGTTTATCTCCAGCGGCCTGGTCTCGACGCTCTGGTAGCTTCTCGTTTCCGGGTTGAAGAACGCGAACTTCACCGGGGGTATGACCTTCTTTCCCTCGCCGCGCGGGATAAGCACCGTGGTGAAGACTTTCTTGCCGCCGACGACGTCCTTGTGTTTGGTAAGGGAATAGGAGCTGGCCGTGTCGTAATAGCGGAAATCCATGGTTTCGGGCAGCGCGGGGGCGGTTATGGTGTTGAGGTGGCCTTTGCCGCTGACGCTGACCGACAGGGTCAGAGCCTCGCCGGCCTTGAGCTCCTTGCGGTCCACCGAGGCCGCGATTATGTAGTTGCCCACCGCGCCGTTGAATCCCTCCGGCGCGCCGCCGGGAAGAGGGCGTATGTCGAGCGACAGGGGTTCGCTGGTCACTTCGTGCGTGCGGCCCTGGCCCATGCTCATGGAGAAGAACTTCTGGAAAAAGGCCGGGTCCATCGGGTCCAGGGTGTGGGCGCCCTGCAGCTGCGCGATTATTTTGGCCTCGCCTATGACGGCCTTGCCGTCCTGCAGGCCGAAGAGAGCGGTTTTGATCTCGTTGAAGAAATAGCGGGTGCCGTTTATCTCCGTTTCGCCCGAGCGCACCGGCGGCAGGTCCTCGGCCAGAAGACCCTTGAGCGAGGGAGGCACATACCGGGGGTTGGAGGTGAGCGGTACGGAGGTGAAGAATTTCACGCTCAGCGTGACCTGTTCGTTCACGTAGGCCGACTTCTTGTCGGTCTCGACGGTGATGAAGAGAGGGTCGGCTCTTTCACCCGCGGGACGGGCGGGCTGTTCAGCCCGCGGCCGGGCCGGGCGGGCGGACTTCGCCGGGGCCTGCTTCCCCGCGCCGGCCGCCGGCTGCGCGCGGGAGGCCGCGCCGCGTACCTGTATCTCTATCCGGCGTGTCAGGAACTTCTCGGTGCCGGTGAAGACCGAGATGGGAGGGATGACCGCCTTGCCTATGTAGCGGGGTTCCAGGATATAGGAGAAGACGACCGAACTGCTGACGCGGCCGTTTATGAAGGAGATGTTCTGGCTGCGGCCGGAGGAGTATACGTTGAAGGCGTCCAGGCGGGGTATCTCCGGTTCGGGCACGTTGGCGGTGTCACCGGAGACGGTGACGGTTAGGCGCACGCTGCCGTCTATGTCCACCTCGTGGCGGTCCACGGAGGCGGCGACGGTCAGGGCCGCGCGCGCGGGCGCGGCGGGGAATATCAGGGCGAGCGCCAGCAGCGCTCCTGCGGTCTTCACCAGTCCTTCTCCTTCTTCTTAAGTTCGGCCGGGGACTTGGACTCGGGCTTGTTGCGCGCGTTCAGTACTTCCGGCCTGGCGG
>JAVVFK010000329.1:0-1987 GCA_032251015.1 Elusimicrobiales bacterium | reverse complement strand
CCTTTCCGCCGTTCTCGGACAGGCCCAGCTCGGCCGGGCCTTTGAAGAAGAGTTCGTCGGCCACTGCGTGCGCGACCGATACGGTATGCGTCCAGCCGGAGGCGGCGTCCAGGGCGCGGCAGGAGACCTCCGGCCATTCGCGGGCCGCGGTCTTGGCCAGGCCGGCCAGGCCGCCGAAGACGGGGTCCTGCTCCGCTTTAAGGCCGGCCATGCCGAAGGCGCCGTCCAGCCTGGAGACGGTCAGCAGGCAGGCGCCGTCCGATTTGCCGGCGGCCCTGAGAGCGGGCCCGGCGGAGCGGACCAGCCTGAATAATTTTTTAAGGGAGAGTTCCGATCCTTCGTTCCAGAATCCCTTTTTATCCAGCTTCGCGGCCGGCGCGAGGACGATCAGGGCGGCCAGGGCCTCGGGGACCGCGGGTGCGGCGTCGGGTGAGATCTTCTCAGCCTTGTATCCCCGCTCCGCGAGGTCTTTGACCACGGCGTCGGCCAGCGGCGAGCCGTCGTCGGTTATCCAGACGGGCAGCGACTTGTCCAGCTTCAGGGATTCTCCACGGGCCGACTGGTCGAGGTCCGCGAGTTTGAGGACTTCGCGCACTATCTCCGTTTCGATGGCGGGCGCTGCCGCTTTCGCGGGCGCGGCGGCCGGCGCCGGCGCGGTGGCGGCCGAGAGATGCGCCGCCACCTGGCGCAGCGTGCGAATGGTGCCGAGCTGTTCGGGCGTGATGCGAGGGGCCTGCGGCAGTTTCTCCTGGAGCTCCGAGAGAATGGCTACGCGCTTTATGGAGTCGATGCCGAGGTCGGACTCCATGTCCATGTCGGGATTGAGCGATTCCACCGGGTAGCCGGTCTGCGACGAGACTATCTCGAGCAGGACCCTGGAGACGTCCGGCCCGGCTGAATGGACGGGCGCGGGCGCGGCGGCCGCCGCGGGAACGGTCTGGACAGGGGCGGGAGTCTGCGCCGCGGGCATGACCGAGGGGGTAAACGCCGGCAGCGGCGCGGGCGACCCGCCGAGCATGACGCGCTGCTGGTCGATGAGGGCCTGGAAGGAGCGCTGCGCCGCCTCCTGGCCTTCGAGGAACCTGGCGTGCAGTATGGCGGTCTGCTCCTGCAGTCTCTGCATGGCGGCCATGCTCTCCTGCGTTACGCGCATGGCTTCCGAGGCGAATTGTACTGGGACACCATGCGGCATGGTGTCCCCCGCCGATGCCGCGGGCGTGAAAGCGGAGGGCGCCGCCGCGCGCTGCGCGCCTAGCTGGCGCTTCGGCGCGACGGAAGGCTTGCGCGGCGAGCGGTAGCCGGCGCCGGTCAGTTTCACCGCCAGTCTGGATATCTTCCTGTCGGCGTCCTTTGCCCCTTCCGCTCCGCCTTCCCAGGAGGAGAGGTCCATCGCGCAGCCGAGCGAGGCCAGGCGAGCCAGGCACCGTGCCATGTCGGCCACGCCGTTCTTCCTGCCGGACGAGGCGTCGAGCGCGAAAGCGGAATGCTCCTTGCCGGCGAGTATCTGCCCGGCCATGCCGGTCAGGCGGGCGCCGGGGCCGACTTCGAGGAATATCCTTATCCCGTCGGCGTACATGCGCTCTATCATCGCGGTGAACTCAACCGGCGAGGCGAGCTGCGAGGCCAGCGTCAGTCGCGCCCCGTCGGCGTCGCCGGGGTAGGGCGAGCCGGTCTTATTGGCGTAAACGGCGGCGGCCGGCTTGCTGAACTTCACCCGGCCGAGGCCGGCCGCGAATTCTTTCTGCGCCCCGGCGACCAGCGGGCTGTGGAAAGCGGCCGAGACCTGCAGGCGTGTGCACTTGAGGCCGCGCGCCGCCAGGCGCTCCGCCGCGAGGTCTATCTGCGCGGTGGCGCCGGAGAGTACGAACTGGGCCGGCGTATTCTTGTTGGCGATGATGAGGTCGAGTTTTTCTTCCTTCACCGCTTTTTCAACTTCGGCCAGCGGGGCCTGCACCGCGAGCATGCCGCCGCGGTCGCCGGTACCGGC
>JAVVFK010000328.1:0-2009 GCA_032251015.1 Elusimicrobiales bacterium | reverse complement strand
CCCCAAGCGGATCGGCGACCGCCATGACGAACGCCAGCAGCGCGAGAAAGACCGGGATATCCGCGACACGCAGCGCCGCGAGGCGCGTATGGCCGAGCTGTTGCGCGACCGTGCGCAGGCCCGCGAGAGGATGGAACGCATGTTCGACCGCGAGCACGGCCAGCTTGAGGACATGCACCGGCGCGACCAGGACCGCGCCCGGCGGCAGGAGCTGGACCGCGCCCGCGATCCAACACCGCCGGAGATCAAGCCGCCCGACAGGGGAGGCGGCTACGACCGATAAGCGGTCCTTCCCGGCGGGAGGAGCAGGACCGCAGGCCCGGACAACCCGCTGCCCCGGAGAGCATCACCCGGAGTTTTAACTGGCGCTCGGCCCCGCCCGGCCTGTCCAGTCACTTCAACGTCGCGGCGATGCACTATGGCAAGCGCCACCTGCCCGTGGTCGCCAATCCCTCCGGCCCGAACGCCTCCGGCGGGGCCGGGGCCGGGCAGATCGCCGTCTATCCCGGCCAGATGCCGCCGCCGGACGCCGCCGCCATTGTCGGCAGCTACTACATCCCTGGCGTCGGCGTGGTGGAGATATGGGCGCGCCGCGCCGCGCTGTTCCCGTGGGAGTATGACGAGGACGCGCCGCCCTGGGCGTAGTCTTGAATCTTGCCTAGAAGGTCACACATATGTTACCATTCATGTATGACAGAGGTCAGGGAATATATCGACGCCAAAGGCCGCAGCCCCTTCGCCAGGTGGTTCGACCGGCTCAACGCGCAGGCGGCAGCCAAGGTGGCGACGGCCCTGATCCGCATGGAGCAAGGCAACCTGTCCAGCACCAAGGGTGTCGGGGGCGGTGTCTTCGAGTACCGCATGGATTTCGGCCCCGGATACCGGGTCTATTTCGGCAAGGACGGCGACCGCCTCGTCATCCTGCTCGGCGGCGGCACCAAGAAGCGCCAGCAGACCGACATCGAGGCCGCGCAGGCCCTGTGGGCCGCGTACAAACAACGCAAGAAGGAGGGTTAAGCCATGGCGCTCACCCGCGATTTCAAAGAGACGATCAAGGCCCGCGTCGCCCGCGATCCCGCGTTCCGCGAGGCCCTGCTCAAGGAAGGCGTCGAGGCGATGCTGTCCGGCGACATCACCACCGGCAAGGCCGTGCTGCGCGACTACATCAACGCCACGGTCGGCTTCGAGGCCCTTTCGGCGGAGACCCGGATTCCGCCCAAGAGCCTCATGCGCATGTTCGGCCCCAGGGGCAACCCGAACGCCCGCAATCTGTTCGACGTGATCGGCCACCTGCAACAGCGCGAAGGCGTCCGCTTCGAGGTTCGCGCCAGCCGCTAACCTGGTCGCTCCGGCTCCGGAGCCTCGAAAGCGGCCTTTCCGGCCCTCATAGCGGCCATTCTCACGGCCTTCGTGGCCGTCCGCCCTTCCCGTTGCCCGCGAGCGCGGCCAGAGAGGCCGGTTTTCCGGCGCTTCGCGGGGATTTCCGGGGCGCGGAGCCTCACAACACCCCCTATTCCTGAGCGCCTTTCTTTCGCTTGCGGTCCCGCAGCACCTTCACTCCCTTCACGCGCTGCGCATGGCGCAGGCTGATCGCTTCGCGGATCACTTCGGCGGCCTCGCTTTCCCCCTGTTCTTCTGCCCGTTCCAGCGGCGTTCGCCCGTGCCCGTCTTTGGCGTTCACGTCCGCCCCGCGCGCGATCAGCATCTTGACCAGCTCCGCATGTCCGCCCACCGCCGCCTCGTGCAGCGGCGTCGTGCTAAAGGCGTTGGTGGCGTTCATATCCGCGCCATGGTCAAGCAGGGCCGATGCAACCCGCTCTTTACCCCGCATGGCCGCGTGGTGCAGCGGCGTGTCGCCAATCCCGGTTTCCCTGATGTCGATAGCCGCGCCATGCCGGATCAGCACGAGCGCGGTTTCCGGGCTGTCATGCTGTGCCGCGAAGTGCAGCGCCGCCCAGCCGCCGGTGTCCCGCGCATCGACTTTCGCGCCCTGTCCGAGCAGCTCGCCG
>JAVVFK010000327.1:0-2015 GCA_032251015.1 Elusimicrobiales bacterium | reverse complement strand
GCTCACGCCTGCGGAAGAGGAGAAGCTAGCCGAAGAAGCTGCCCAAAACATCGTCCGTCGCCAGCAAGAGCTAGAAGAGTTCGAGCAAAAACGGCTGCAATTCATGGGGCAGGAAGCTATCTTCTCTACGCTTGTCGACCACACTATCGAATCGGGGAGCTACGTCTCGCAGGGCGAGGTCCGGGCCCTGGTGGAGAGCTTCATTGAAGGCCGCTTCAGCCACACCTATCTTGATTGTAACCAGGCAGGCGATGACACCTTTAGCCTGGAAGTGGGCCATGATTTTCGCCGGCATATGCTTGAGCATAGCATGCAGGTCAAGGATGGGGCGGCGCGAGAGTTCACAAGGCATCTCGAGCCGGGAAAAACACTCCCGGTTACCTTCTCCGATGAAATGGCTTTTCAGCGCAAACTGCTTCACTTTATCAATCTCCGTCACCCGTTGACCCGGGCCGCAGTAGCATATTGGCGCCATAGTGCCGACCCGGCGGCGGAACTGGCGCGTGTTCGGCTTGTGACCGAGGATGTGCGCGCTGGCGACTACTACTTCTTCGTCTTCAAATTAGATGCAACGGGCATTGACCGCACGACGCGCCTTGTACCCATCGCCGTCGTCGCCGAAAATGGAGATGTCTACAGCGCCCTCTCCGAGCGCCTTCTCCACTTGCTCCAGACCTCGGCTGTGCCCTGGAGCGGCAGCGCTCCGGCGGTACAACTGGCGCAATTGACAGAGGCGGAAGAAAACGCCAAACGTTATATGACTCTGCGTCGCAACGAGCTTGAGACCGAAATTACCCGCGCCAACGAAGCCCTGGTCAATGCTCGGCTCACAGCGATTGAGCAGTCCTACCAGGCTAAGACGCGACAGGTGGAGCAGACGCTGCAGAAGGTAAGCGAGCAGCGTATCCGGCGGCTGCATCAGGGGCGCCTGCGCAACCTAGAGGCACAGTACCGTATCAGGCGTCAAGAAATAGAAAGCCACCGCAATGTTTCTGTCAGCTTCAGCCTCATGCTTCGCGGTTATCTTGAGTTAGTTTCCTGAAGTCACCATGAACCTCGCCATCATCGGCACCGGCGCCCTCGCCTCCCTCTTTGCCGCCCGCCTGGCCCCCCTGGCCGATGTTACCATGGTCGGTACCTGGGCAGCCCAACTGGCGACGATCCGCGAGCAGGGCCTGACCCTGGTTTCACCGGACGGGCGCCGCCGGACCGTGCCCGTTCCCGTGACTGAGGATCCCGGCCGGGCTGCTCCCGCCGGCGTGGCCCTGATCCTCGTCAAGAGCTACCAGACGGAGCGGGCCGCCCACTTCGCCGCGGCCGCGCTGGCCCCGGCCGGCTTTGCCCTCACCCTCCAGAACGGGCTGGGCAACGTGGAAACCCTGGCCGCCACCCTTAGCCCCGGCCGGGCGCTGGCCGGCACCACCTCCGAGGGCGCCACCATGCTCCGGCCGGGCGTTGTCCGCCACGCCGGCCGGGGCCTCACTTACCTGGCCCGCCCGGCTGCCGGATCCCAGCCGGTGGCCGCCCTCGCCGTATTGTTCGAGGAAGCCGGCTTCGTCACCCATCTCACCGGCGACGTCGAGGGCCTCCTCTGGGGCAAGCTCGCCGTCAACGCCGGCATCAATCCCCTCACCGCCCTGCTGGAGGTGCCCAACGGCTTTCTCGCCGAGAACGCCCACGCCCGCGCACTGATGGAAGCGGCGGCTATCGAAGTAGCCGCCCTGGCCGGGGCGCGCGCTATTTCGCTTCCCTACGATGACGCTGCTCGCCGCACCCACGAGGTCGCCGTGGCCACTGCCGCCAACCGCTCCTCCATGCTCCAGGACGTACAAAACGGCCGCCCCACCGAGCTGGAGGCAATTACCGGCGCCGTGGTCCGCCTCGCCCGCGAGCATAATGTTCCCGTCCCCACCAACGCCGCCCTCCTCATGCTGCTCCACCAGAAGCTGGCAGGCGCCCCGTGGCCCCCGCCCCTCGCCGCGCTGCCCCCCTCCCTCCGCCCCCACTTCGCCGCC
>JAVVFK010000326.1:0-2025 GCA_032251015.1 Elusimicrobiales bacterium | reverse complement strand
CAAGCAGTTCATTGAGCACCCAGACGAATCTGTCCCCTCTCGCCGCATCCGATGCCGCCTGGCCTGTCACGCGCCGAATCTCCGGGGGGCGCGAGTCTTCGACCGCATTGCCGGCATCGGCCACCATCTCACGCAACGCTTGGGCGCCCGCGCGGCCTTCCGAACTGAGATACGCCGGCCGGTCCCGGGCAATCCCGTCGTCTGAGATGAGAAGGAAGATGACGAGCAACGCGGCGCCCCAAGGAAGAAATCGGCGAGTTACTGGTACCCACCCAAGTACAAGCGACGCGACCAGGAATGTCATCGCTCCCGCGCCGAGTATGCTCCCGAACGCCATGCCCAGCTCGTAGCTGGCGTCAACCGTAGACCGGCCTCCCGCTCCCTCAAGCTCAGCGATCCCATGGACGAGAAGCAGCGCAATGAACACGGCCCATCCTATGGTCCAGACTGCACCGTGCCACTCTTCGCCGTTCGCGTTCCCGGGTTGTACCGGATGCTGTGTCTGCCCTGGGGAGGGTGGCAGAGACGGCGGGACACGAGGCAGCGAGCCGGGGGGCAGGGTGAAACGCGGCCCGCGCTCGTAGCGGTGGTCGGGCGTTGTGGTCAGATCCCCAGAGCGGACCAATGTCTCCATGACATCAAGGACCGCTGCCAAGGAGAGGTCGTCGCCTATGTGTCCGGCGATCTCTCGAAGCGTAACCGGCCCATCGGCGACGGAAATGGCCTCAAGGATCCGGCCGCGTACCTCGTCGGGTCCCGGAGTATTCATTCAATCCTCCCTTCTGCCGCGCGTGACGGAGCCGCGGAAATCCACGTCCCGTCCGGGTCCAGCGTATCGAACGGCTATCAAGAAGCGTGCCGATTCGATTCCGCTCCTTGGGAGGGAGTCGAACCACCGCCGCTCACGGCGTTCCGGCAATGATCAACTGCCTAAGGATCACTAACTCTGGATCACCGGTTCTGGCTGGATGTCGCGCGGCGCCTGACCGGAAGGAAGCTGGACCCACGAACTGAAGAGTTGGAGTGCCTCGCCTGAACCGGCGCGCCGTCAACTGGCGGAGGGCGAGTTACACAACTTTCCAGACTTGATCCCGCCGCCGGATCAGAGGCGGCTTCCCCTTTCCCGCAATCGAATAGCCGGACGAAAGAGCCGGCGGGCGGCGGCTCTCCGGCGGTTCGAGCGCCGCCCCTGGGCGCAAGCATCCCCCTCATTTCCACGGCAAGGCGGCGCCTTGCGCGTTCCCTGGCTGCCGTCGCCTGCGCCAGTCGATACTCTAGCTCCTCAATGACGCTCTCCAGGTCGCGAAGGTAGCCCAGACGCTCGCGTATCCGCTTCTCGGGTATGCGTCCCATCGCTCCGCTCCGAGTAAGGGTCTCCCTTCTTTATACGGGCGAGCGTCAACGCTTTCTCAACACGGGTGGCGATGCTGGCGGACAAGCCGCGGCCGGGAATGTCAGGGGGGTCGAGCCCACCTGCCTGCCGCGCACTCCCGCAGGAGGAATGGATCGCAGGGGAAGAAGGCGTATCTTCAACAGAGCCGGCATATCGATCCACGCGCGGGTCGATACGCGTGAGCGCACAACACACGGAGGCGGGCTATGGCGAAGGAAAGCGATGGAAATGCGGGTTCATCAGGGCGCCCCGCCGACGAGGGGCGGCCGAAACCCGAACGCGAACCGCCCCGGACACCGCCCACTTCCGGCAACCTCGGGACGAAGTCCGGTTCGGATAAGGGAAGCGTCAAGGACCGAAAGCCGGAGCGCAGGGAGGAATGAGCGGCTCTGCCGGGATACCTGTCAGGACAAATCGCGAAGCCTGGGAGGCCTACGCGTTCTACACGGAGAGACTGACCGTCCACGCCCAGCGTCTCGGTTTTGCGGGCCTGGCCGTCTGCTGGTTCTTCCAGGAAGATGGACAGTTTCCGCCGCTCGTTCTGAAGGCGCTCTTCGCCTTCGTCGTCTATCTCGTACTCGACACAGGCCAGTATCTCTGCGGGGCACTGCGGTTGCGGCGACACAACCGAC
>JAVVFK010000325.1:0-2048 GCA_032251015.1 Elusimicrobiales bacterium | reverse complement strand
CTACTCCACCGTTGCGCTCGGCCCGGGTGTGGTCGGCAACACCTTCAGCGTCGGTGCCGGCGGTGCAGGTGGGCTCTCCGATGGTCCTGCCGCGGCGCAGGGCGCTTCCGGCGATATCTTTTACGATAAGGCGGACGATGGCCTGCGCTCCGAAATATTGCTGAACGACGGCGCGGGAAGGTTCTCATTCCCTGAGGAGGCCCGGTCCGCTTTCGCTCCCGAGACCGCCGTCTCGGCCGCCTTCCTGGACTATAACAGCGACGGCCGCCCGGACCTTTTCGTGGGCAGCTGGTATAAGGAATACGGAGTTTCTTTCGTCTCCAATCCCTCCCGTCTCTACCGCGGTCTTGGCGACGGCCGCTTCGCCGACATGACCATGTCCGCCGGACTTCTGACCTACCCTTCGGAAGGCAAGCCGGATTCCAGCCGCCCCGTTTACGGCGTCTCGCATTGCGACTGGAACAATGATGGCCTGCAGGACTTGCTCGTCGCCGTCTACGGCCGTCAGGCCAACCGGCTCTGGCGCAATGACGGCGACGCCGGCTTCACCGACATGGCCCCCGCGACCGGCTTCGACGGGGACGAAATAAGGCACGGACGCTACCCGGACTGGGTAAAGCGCGGGACGGAGAAGGAGTGGCGTTCCCACGGCAATACCTTCGCCGCGCCCTGCGCCGACTACGACAATGACGGCGACATGGACGTCTTCCTGGGCGAGATCACCCATGGCTGGGCCGGCGAGGCCTCCGACCGTTCCAGCCTGCTGGAGAACCTCGGCCCGGATAAGGCTTTCGCCTTCAGGCGTCGTCCGGACGCCATGCCCCGGGTGCACGAGAGCACCCGCAGTTGGAACCAGGGCGATATGCGCGCCACCTGGCTGGACTTCGACAATGACGGCCGCTTGGACCTCCTGCTTTCCAGCGGCGACTATCCCGACGGCCAGTACCTGCGCCTCTTCAGGCAGTCCAAGCCGGGCCGCTTCGAGGACGTGACGGAGAAAGCCGGGTTCGGCTGGGAGAGCTCCGCCGGGATCTCCGTCGCCGATTACGACGGCGACGGGGACCTGGATATCCTCGCGGGCAAGTCCTGGATGCGTATGCCGGCCGACAGGCGGCACGGGGCCTTCCCCCGCGCGGCCCTCTTCCGCAACGATATCGGCAGCCGCAATAACTGGCTGCATGTGCGGCTGGAAGGCGCCGGCCCCGGCGGGGCGCCCCTCTCCGCCATAGGGTCCCGCGTTATAGTAAGGACCCGGGGGCTGAGCCAGACCCGGGAGGTCTCTTCCTCGCGCGGCCACGGTTCCCAGTCCGACGATCTCCGCCTTCATTTCGGCCTGGGCAAGGCGAGCCTGGCCGATATCGAAGTCCGCTGGGGCGGGAAAGAGTCCCGCGTATCGCGGTTCTACGGGGTGCCGGCCAACCGCTTCGTGCGCATAGCCGAAGGCGCCGCCGGCCCCGAGCTTTCCCCCTCTCCCGCCCCGGGATTCTAGTCCTCCGTCCGCTTACGGGGCCGGCCCGCCCGCGCGGGTTTCTCCTCGGCCTCCGCCTCCGGCCGGGGCTTGTCCTCGCCTTGCGGGGGTTTGCCGCCGCCAAGGAACTCCATGTTGTCGACGTAGACCAGCGTGCGGGAATGCGGCTTGCCGTCCTCCTTGCCGGTCCACTCTTCCAGCGCCAGGTGGCCTTCCACGTAGACCTGCCGGCCCTTGGTCAGCACCGCGGCCCGGTCGGCCAGCTTGCGCCCGCTCTCGCGGTTGAAGGCCTTGAGGCTCAGCCAGACCGGCACTTCTTCCCATTCCCCGGTCTCGCCGTTGCGCCGCCGGTTGTTGACGGCGAAGCCCAGGTTGGCCACCTTGCCGCCGTTGGAGAATTCGACGACCTCCGGGTCCCGCGTAAGCCGCCCTATCAGCATCACTTTATTCAGGTTGCTCATAGCACCCCCTTTGATTTCCGCTGATATAGCGTAAAACACGGGCGCGACAACGTAGTGTCGCTCATTAAAGGTCCTTTTTGCAAGAAAAAAAGCTCCCCTCCCACAGGTCCGTGGCGTTT
>JAVVFK010000324.1:0-2051 GCA_032251015.1 Elusimicrobiales bacterium | reverse complement strand
CAACGGTTGTGTGCGGGGCTGGTCCGTCGCTGGACAAAGTCATTCCGGTTATCAGCCGGTGCCGTGACGGATTGAACGTCGTTGCCGTCGACACGGCGCTCAGGGCGCTCGAGGCCGGCCTGCCCGTCGACGACGGCCCGGCGCTGGCCGCGCTGGCCGCCCGACTGCGGTGGGAATTCCGGGACGCCGGCGGGCCGGAGCACGAGATGTACGTCGACGGCGTCCTGATGGGCGACCAGCTTTCCGACGAGAAAGTGAGCCGCGCCTCCAGCTCGGTGGCCAGGCTCAGGGAAGTGCGCGACTTCATGCGCGACCGCCAGCGCGAGGCCGGCCGGGACGGCGGCGTCATCATGGAGGGCCGCGACATCGGCACCAACGTGTTCCCCGACGCGGAACTTAAGATCTACCTCGACGCCTCGCCCGAGGCGCGCGCGGGCCGGCGCGTCGGCCAGCTGAGGGAACTGGGGCAGCCCGCCGATCACGCGGAGATACTCGATTTCATAAAGAAACGCGACGCGCAGGACTCCGGCCGCGAGCACAGCCCGCTGAAAAAGGCCGACGACTGCCATTACCTCGATTCCACCGCGCTCACGCGCGAGCGGGTGGTCGAGGAGATAGTGCGCCTCCACGCGGCCGCGGCGGGGGACGGCCGCCGATGTTAGCCGGTCCCTTCCTGGCCTTCATACGCCTGCTGATGCGGCTGCTCTACCGGATAGAGGTGAGCGGTCTGGAGAATGTCCCGGCCTCCGGCGGCGTCATACTCGCCTGCAACCACCTCTCCAATATCGATCCGCCCGCGCTGATGTCCTTCGTCAAGAAGGTCCGGCCCGACGCCTGCATAATCGCCAAGAAAGAGCTTTTCGCCGTGCCGGTGCTGGGTTCCGTGATAAGGGCGCTGGGCGCTTTCCCCGTCGACAGGCGCCGCGAGGGCGGGGACCTGGGCGCTATGCGCGCGGCCCTGGGCGCGCTCAAGGCCGGACGCCTGCTGGCCATCTTTCCCGAGGGCACCCGCTCGAAGGGAAAGAAGCTCGATCCCAAGGCCGGCGTGGCCATGCTGGCCCATCGTTCCGGCGTCCCCGTCATCACCGCGCGGGTGTTCAACAGCGAAAACGCCGCCAAATTAGGTAAAATAAAGGTGAAGTTCGGCAGCCTGATGACTTTCGAGCCGTCCGGAGAGGATCCCAAAAAAGCCTACCTGGAGTTTTCCAAGAAAGTAATGGACGGCATATTCGCGATAACGGAGGACTGAGATCGCCATGGAAGAAAAAAAGAACGAACAGCATGAACCGGAGACCGCCGCGCCCGCCGCGGAGGAGGAAATGTCCATGGCGGACCTGCTCAAGGAGGAGGAAGCCGTCGCTTCCAAGCTCTATGGGCGGGACATAGTCGAGGTCAAGGTGGTGCAGGTCACCGCCGATTCCGTCCTCGTCGATATCGGCGAGAAGAAAGAGGGCACCATCCCGCTCTCGGATTTCCCGGAAGGGAAGCCGCCGGAGCCGGGCTCCGTCGTGCAGGCGGTGCTCGAGAAGAAGGGCGGCGGCGATGGCCGGCCCACCATCCTTTCCCACAAGCGCGCCCAGGAGCGCGTGGCCTGGCAGGAATGCGCCAAGGCTTTCGAGGCCAAGGCCCGCCTGAAGGGCCGCGTCGCCGCCAAGGTCAAGGGCGGCTACGTGGTGGACGTCGACGGCCTGCGCGGCTTCATGCCGCTCTCGCTTTCCGAGATAGGCGGCGCGCACAGGCATTACCTGCCCGACAACGCCAAGGTCAAGTTCTACATAACCGACTTCTCAGACAGGGAGCGCAAGCTCATCGTCTCCCGCCGCCAGGTGCTGGAGGAGGACGAGAAGGCCCGCCGCGCCGAAGTGCTCGCGGAGATCAAGACCGGCGAGATAGTCCGCGCCGTGGTCTCCAAGGTCATCGCCGACGGCGTTTTTCTCCGCTTCCAGGGGATAGAGGGCTTCGTGCGCGTCTCCGACGTGGCCTGGCGCAAACCCGAGGAGGAGCTCAAGACGCTTAAGCGCGGCGCGCGCGTCAAGGCCAAGATCCTCTCC
>JAVVFK010000323.1:0-2072 GCA_032251015.1 Elusimicrobiales bacterium | reverse complement strand
GCCGCGACCATCCCGGCCCGGAAGGCCGGCAGCAGGCCGCGGTAGAGCTTCGCGCTCTCCGCGATGGAGATGACGCCCAGCGCGTTATTGCCCGACTTCTCCAGCTCGTTGTAAATGGAACCGCCCAGGCCCCGCCAGGTCACGCCGGCCAGATAGACCGGGTTGCCGGCGCGTTTAAAATTGGTCGTCACGGCCGACCTGATGTCGTCCACCGGCGCGACGGCCGAGATAAGAAGCGTTAGCGGTATCGGGTAAGGCTTGCCTCGCGCGTCGGACGACTGGTTATAGAAGCTGTCCTTGCCCGAGATGAAAGGCGCGCCGAAGCCCAGCGCGGCCTCCTTGCAGCCCTCGGCCGCCATGACCAGGTCGCCCAGGACCTTGGGGTCGGCCGGCGACGCCGCGCAGAAGTTGTCGAGGAAAGCGGCCTTCGTTATGTCAGCGCCGCAGCAGAGCAGGTTGCGCATCGCCTCGTCGCAGGCGCAAAGCGCCATCTGGCAGGGATCTATCCTCCCCACCGAAGGGCACATCCCGTGAGCGGCGGCGAAGCCGGAGGGATCGTTAAGATCGCCGGTGGCTGCCTGCGGCCAGATGACCGCCCCGTCGGAAGGGCCGTAGCCGGCGGGCCCGGTAAAAGGCTTCACCACCGTGCCGCCCTGCACCTCGTGGTCGTACTGCCGCACTATCGGCGCGCGCGAGCGCACGTTGGGGTGCGCCAGTATCCCGCGCAGCAGCCGTCCGGGCGCGCGGCGGGGCTTAGCCGGCGATTTGGCGCTCACCGGGACCGGCCGGTGAACGGCGCGCTTCTCGAAGTTCGGCACGCCGCCGTGGAGAAAATCGTTGCGCAGGCCCACGACCGGTTCGCCCCGGAACCGCACCAGCAGCCTGCCGGTGTTGTTGAACCGGCCCAGTACGGCCAGTTCGCATTCCTCGCGGGCGAATATCTTTTTAAGCGCCGGCAGGTTCTTCTCCGGCACCGACATGACCATCCGCTCCTGCGATTCCGAGACCCAGATCTCCCAGGGCTCCAGCGAGACGTCTTTCAGCGGGGCCTTGTCCAGGTCCACCACCGCGCCGCAGTCGGAGGCCAGCTCTCCGATGGCCGACGAGAAGCCGCCGGCGCCGCAGTCGGTCACGGCGGAGTAGAGACCCTTGTCGCGCGCGCGCAGCAGCGCGTCGAGTATCTTCTTCTCGTTTATCGCGTGGCCTATCTGCACGGCCGAGGACGGCGAGTCCTCGCCGATATCCGCCGACGAGAACGTCGCGCCGTGTATGCCGTCGCGGCCGGTGCGGCCGCCCACGGCCACTATCAGGTCGCCGGGGCGCACTTTCTTGTCTATCTTGTCGCGCGGGATGATGCCGGCGCAGCCTACGAAGACCAGCGGGTTGAGCATATAGCCGTCGTCGAAGACGACGCCGCCGGCCGCCGTCGGTATGCCCATGCGGTTGCCGTAATCGCGCACGCCCTCCACCACGCCTTCCATTATCCTTGCGGCGCCCAGGGCGCCGGGCGGCAGCTTCATTTTGGAATCCTGGCGGCCGAAGCAGAAGAAATCGGTGTTGAGCACCGGCTTGGCGCCCAGGCCCACGCCCAGTATGTCGCGCACCACGCCGCCCACACCGGTCTCGGCACCGCCGTAAGGCTCCAGCGCGCAGGGATGATTATGGGTCTCGGCCTTGAAAGCCAACCCCCATTTTTTCCCGCGGCCGAACTCGACCACGCCCGCGTTGTCCTTGAACACCGACAGGCACCAGGGCCTGTTCAGCGCTTTCGTGGCGGCGACTATGGTCTCCTTAAAGAGGTTCTTATAGCGTTTAACTTTCCCGTCGCGTTCGAAGCGCACGGGGCCGGAGAAGGTCTTATGCTTGCAGTGCTCCGACCAGGTCTGGGCTATGGTCTCTAGTTCCCCGCGCGTCGGCGGGCGGCCGAGTTTCCTGAAATGCCTCTGCGCGGCCGAAAGCTCCGCGGCGTTGAGCGACCAGCCCGCCGCCTTGTCCAGCGCCGCCAGCTCCGCCGGCTTGAGCTTGTTGAAATTATCTATCGCGTCGTTCATTTTTTCACGACCTTGAATGAA
>JAVVFK010000322.1:0-2082 GCA_032251015.1 Elusimicrobiales bacterium | reverse complement strand
GTCGACGGGGCGTCGCTCATCAGGCACGAGCCGCTGGCCGTCTTGGGGAAGGCTATGACGTCGCGTATCGAATCGGTGCCGCAGAGTATGCCGATGAGCCGGTCGAAACCTATGCCTATGCCGCCGTGCGGCGGCGCGCCGAAGTCCAGCGCGTCGACTATCATGCCGAAACGGCGCTGTACTTCCTCTTTAGAGTAGCCCATCAGGCCGAAGATCTTCTCCTGCACCGCCCGGCTGTGATTGCGCACCGAGCCGGAACCCAGCTCCACGCCGTTGACGACCAGATCGTACTGGCAGGAGCGCATGCCGCCGGGGTCGGTGTCGAGCATCGGCAGTTCCTCGGTAAGCGGCGCCGTGAAAGGGTTGTGGGTGAAGGTCCAGTGGCCGCTCTCGGCGTCCTTTTCCAGCAGCGGGAAGTGGCGCACCCACAGGAAGGCCCATTTCCTTGTCTGCGCGAACTTAAGCTTCTTTATAAGCTCGTTGCGCACCAGCCCGAGCTGCGGGGCGGCCTGGGCCGCGGGGCCGGTCACCATGAAGACGATATCCCCCTCCTTCATGGCGAAGAAGTCCTTTACCGACGAGATCTCGGTTTCGGAGAGGAACTTGAGCGCCGGGGATTCCGGCTTGCCGTCCTTGAGCTTGAACCAGAGCAGGCCTTTCGCGCCTGCTTTCTTGACGGCTTCGGTGAGCTTGTCTATCTCGCCGCGCGAATAGACGGCGGCGCCGCCCTCGCCCTTTATGCCGCGCACCACGCCGCCGGAGGCCAGGGCCTCGGCGAATACCTTGAACCCCGAAGCCTTGAACAGGTGAGAGCAGTCCTGTATCTCGAGGGCGTAGCGCAGGTCGGGCTTGTCCGAGCCGTAGCGCAGCATAGCGTCGGCGAATTCCATCTCGGCGAAGGGGGCCTCTATCTTTTCCCCCACCCCCTCGAAAACGGAGCGCAGCATATCCTCCACCACGACGGCCACGTCCTGTTCGGTGACGAAGGACATCTCCAGGTCTATCTGCGTGTGCTCGGGCTGGCGGTCGGCGCGCAGGTCCTCGTCGCGCAGCGCGCGGGCGAGCTGGAAATAGCGGTCCATGCCGGCCACCATAAGGAGCTGCTTGAAGACCTGCGGCGACTGCGGAAGGGCGTAGAAATGACCGGGGTTCATGCGCGACGGCACCACGAAGTCGCGCGCGCCCTCGGGAGTCGAGCGGGTGAGCATCGGCGTCTCTATCTCGTTGAACCCCTTCGAGAGCAGGTTGGCGCGCACCAGCCCCGCCACCTTGCTGCGCAGGACCAGGTTTTTGGCGACCTTGGGGCGGCGCAGGTCGAGGTAGCGGTACTTCAGGCGCGTATCCTCAAGGACGCCCGCGTGCTCGCCGAGGTCGAAAGGCAGCGGCTGCGAAACGTTGAGCGTCTCTATCTTCTCGGCGACAAGTTCTATCTCGCCGGTGGGCATTTTAGGATTGACCATCCCCTCCGGCCGCGGCGTCACTTTTCCCGTCACGCGCAGGACATACTCGGCCTTGGAATCTTCGGCGGCCTGGAAAGCTTCCGTTCCCGGGTTGGCTACGACCTGTGTTACGCCGTAGAGGTCGCGCAGGCTGATGAACAGCACCCCGCCGTGATTGCGCTTGGAATCCATCCACCCGCAGAGGGTGACGGTCTTCTCCGCGTCGGAGCCCCGCAGGGCCCCGCAGTCGTGAGTGCGCAGATGGGTCTTGTTGTCGTTGGCTTGGGTGGTCATATCTTGGTCAGACGCGAGGCGAGGCCCGCGAAGGGCACGCTCTCCTGTCCGGCTTCGCCCTTGAGGGGCTTTAGCGAGCAGGCTCCCGCCTTCAGCTCGTCCTCGCCGATGATGACGGCGTAGTCTGCCCCGCTCTTGTCGGCGGAGCGCATCTGGGATTTGATACTGAGGTCGAAATTGGAACAGTCGGCCGCTATGCCGACGGAGCGCAGGTCCGACATGAGCCGGAAGGCCTCGACGCCGGCCTCTTTTCCCGCGGCCACGAAGAAGGCGGCCGGTCCTTTTTCCGCGGGGGCGGCGCCGGAATACTCAGTGCGCACGGTCAGTGACGGGTAGGACAGGTCCGGCA
>JAVVFK010000321.1:0-2108 GCA_032251015.1 Elusimicrobiales bacterium | reverse complement strand
GCCGCCTCCACCCCGTCCTCGTGCCCGTAAAGTTCGGCCAGCTGCTTCCCGTTTTTGGCCGACCATATCCTGGCCGAACCGTCCAGCCCGCCGGTCGCCATCAGAGAAGCGTCGCCGGAGAGCGTTACAGCCCGCGCCCCCCCCCGGTGCGCGTTCACTTCCAGCATCATCTTCCCGTCGGCCGCCCGCCAGATTCTGGCGTAACCGTCCATGCCCGCAGTCGCCAGCAGCCCCGTGCGCGTGAGGGCCAGCTTGCGCACCCCCCCGGGATGCGCGTCTATAGAGCGCACGGCTTTCCCGTCGCGCACGCGCCAGACGCCGGCCGTGCCGTCCGCGCACGCCGTGACGATATTAGAACCCTCGAAAGTAAAATCAAGGTCGTAGATCCCCGCCTCGTGGCCGGGGATGACCCGCCGGCCGCCGCCGCCCGCGAAAGGATAGACCGCGACCGACTTGAACCCCGCCAACGCCACCTCGGCGCCCGTACGAGAGAAAGCCGCGGCGTAAATCGCGGGAGTATGCCCGACAAAGGACCGCTCCAGCTTTACGCCGGGAGAACTCCAGGCCTCCGCCGAATTCCCGCCGGCCGTGATGAAGTAATCCCCGGCCTCTGAAAAATCCACCGAAAGAACGTTGCCCGCGGAAGTAAGCGTCCTCTTCTTGATTTTCCACTTCGAGACGTCCCACAGAACGGCCATGGAATCCATGCCGCCGCTTACCAGGTAGCGGCCGTCGGGCGAGAAAGCCACGGACTGCACTCCCTTGGAATGTCCCCGCAGCGCTCCGGCGGCTTCCAGCATGGCCGGACGCGCCGGAGCGGGGGGTTTCTTCCCCTCCATAGCCTTCTCCTTACCCGAAGCCGGCAAAGCCAGCAGCATCAATATGGTCAGTATCTTCATCTATATCCCCCTGAGGAAACTAAAAACCCCACGCTATTCTGCCAAATGTGAATATGGGGACACAATACCTATTTCCCGGCTATTTTACGCTTACACTGTAAGCGTTTTTTATGGCCGAAATAGGTATTGTGTCCCCATTTGTTATAATTTTGGCCGATGGCACTATACATAATGGTGAATTCACTGGCTAGCGGCGGGGCCGAGAGGCAGGCGCTGCAGTTGGCGACCCTGTTGCCCAATGACGGGCTGCTGCTGCTGGAGGACAGGCGCGACCTGGACCCCGGTGTGGCCTCGGTAACGGCGCTGACCCCGGCGGGTGCGCCATTGCGCATGGTGTCCCCCTCGATAGCCAAAACGTTAGCGCTTAAAAGCTACGCGCGACTGCTGGCCGCCCGGCTCGGCCCTGAAGACACCGTGGTCTCCTTCATGGAGCGCTCCAATTTCGTGAATATCCTGGCCGCCCGTTCGGCCGGGCACCGCGCCGTGGTCTGCGAGCGCACCACCCCCTCCGGCGAGTTCTCGGGGCTGCGCGGCATGCTGATGCGGCCGCTGATACGCCGGCTCTACCCGGAGGCGCCGCTGGTCATAGCCAATTCCGAGGGCGCGGCCGCCGACCTGACCGCCAATTTCGGCGTGGCGGCGGATAAGCTCAAGGTGGTACACAACGGGGTGGACACCGCCGCTGCCCGGTTCCGTTCCGCTGAACCGCTGGACGACGGGCTGAAGGATTTTTTCTCAAGGCCGGTCATCGCCGCCTGCGGCAGGCTGACGCCGGCCAAGGCCTACGACGGGCTCCTGCGCGCCTTCGCACTGCTCAAAGACCGCCGGCCGGACGCCGCGCTGTTCATCGCCGGCGACGGCGAGCTCAGGACAGAACTTTTCAGGCTCTGCGCTTCGCTGGGCCTGTCCGCCGCCTGGCGCGACCCGCGCAGGTCCGCGGGTGCGGATGTATTCTTCGCCGGGGAAACTGAGAACCCCCACAAGTACGCGGCCAATGCCGCCCTTTTTACACTGTCCTCCCGGTGGGAGGGCTTTCCCAATTCGCTGCTCGAGGCCCTGGCCGTGGGCGCGCCCTGCGCCGCGGCCGACTGCGCTTCCGGCCCGCGCGAAATTATGGCGCCCGGCTCCTCCCCCTCCGGCTCCTGGCCGGAAAAAGGACCTTACGGCATCCTTCTGCCGGTACTCGACGGCCCCGCCGCCGAAGCCGCC
>JAVVFK010000320.1:0-2122 GCA_032251015.1 Elusimicrobiales bacterium | reverse complement strand
GGACGAGGCGTTCCTGATCTCCGGCGTGACCGGCGAAGGGGTATCCAAACTCCTCGACCGCGTCATAGAGCTTCTCCCCTCTCTGCCGGTGCCGGAGCTCTATAAGCCCGAGGAGAAGGGCCCGGTCCTGGAACTGAAGATGGACAAGGGCTTCCGGGTGGAGAATTCCGGCGCGGGCCGCTGGAACGTGCGCGGCCCGCGGCTGAAGACGCTGCTGGCCATGACCAATTTCTCGCAGCCCGACTCCCTGGAGCGCCTGCGCCGCATCTTCAAGGGCATAGGCCTGGACAAGGCGCTCAAAAAAGCCGGCGCGGTGGAGGGAGAGATAGTCGCGGTGGAGGGCTGGGAGTTCGAGTGGCAGGAACCGCCGCCCGCTTCCCCCGGCAGGGAAGGCAAGTTCGCCTACAAGTACAAGCACAATATAAAGCTCGAGGCCCGGCGCAAGAAACTGAAGAAAGTCAAACGCGACCGGAGAGCCTGACGACAAAATAAAAAACCCCGCCTTCCGGCGGGGTTTTTCTTTTAGCCGTACGGGGCGGTCAGAACACGGTGCCCCAGTCGCGGGTGGTTATCCTGAATTCCACCCTCCTGTTCAGGGCGCGGTCCTTCTCGGTCTTCCCCGGGCTGATCGGCCGGGTCTCGCCGTAGCCGCGAGCGCGTATGGTCTCCGGGTGTATGCCCCGGCTTACCAGGTAGGTCTTGACGGCGTCGGCCCTGTAGCGCGAGAGCTCCAGGTTGTAATCGTCGTCGCCCACGTCGTCGGTGTGCCCCTCGACTATCAGCTTCAGGCGCGGCCGTCCGCGCAGCACGGCGGCCACGCGGTCGAGCAGGTCCATGGAGCTGGGGAGCAGCACGTCGGAATTGAACTCGAACTCTATAGGCTGCACCCGCCGGCTGGTGACCATGTCCATCACGGACTGCAGTTCCAGTTCCGCCCGGCGGCTCTCTTCGGCTTCCGCGCCGGTAAGCGCGCGGCCTCCGCAGGCGGCAAGCGTCAGCGTCAGCAGGGCGGGCAGCAGGTATTTCATAGGGGGGCCTCCGTTCCGGATATCGCCACGATCAGGGTCTCGCGCCTGAACCTGTAGCCGCGCGTGAAAGCGGTATTGCTCAGCAGCAACGGCGGCGTGGCGGCGATGGTGGTATATACGCGCTTCTTGCTGATCCTGGGCTTCGCCCGGGGGTCGAGGATATTGGACTTGGCGACCTCCAGCAGCGTATCCATGGCCCAGTAGACGGGCCAGATAACGGCGGCGCGCATGCCAAGTTCCGATTTCGGGATGGCGGCGACGAAGGTCTCGCAGATATCCATCTGGTCCACGGCCCAGGTGATCCATTTAGCGACTATCGGTCTGAACTTCCTCATCGAGGCGGGGTCGCGCAGGTCGGCCGGCGAGAGGCCGGCCGGGGCCAGGTCCGTGACGGGAAAATAGCAGCGTCCCATGGCGAGGTCGGCGGCCGCGTCCTTAAGGATATTGGTGACCTGCAGAGCCGAGCCTATCATCCCCCCGTCCCGGGCGGAAGGAAAGTCGGAAGATTCCGGCAGAGTCCCGCGGAGACGGCGCAGGTACAGGGCCGCCCAGAAAAGGCCCGGCTTGCCGCCTATGAGGTCGCAATAGCGCACCAGGGCGTCGTCGCCGGACAGAGCGCGGGGCGCGGCCGGCGAACCGCCGGCGAAGGAGGCCAGGTCTATCTCCATTCCGGCCGCCACTCCCGCCACGGCCTCGCGGAGGTCGGACAGGTCCGGCCCGTTCAGGCGCAGCGCCTCTTCGAGGACGGAGCCCATGGAACCGAGCAGCGCCCTCTCCCCTTTATGCTTAACCCCGGGCAGGAAAGAAGCGGCGGCGGCCGCGGCGGCGGCCGGGTCGAACCCCGGGCCGATGCCGGAAACCAGGTCGAGGAACCGCTTCTTCTCCGCCTGGCCGGCGGAGGAGGAATCCACGGCCGTGTCCATGGCCCGGCATATCAGGTAGCCCAGTGCCATCGGCAGCCTGACGTCCGGCGGCAGAACTTTGAAACTGAAATAGATGGTGCGGGAAACCGCTTTAAGGGTCTCGGTAAGGTCTCCGGGAAGGGGATCCTGTTTCTTTTGCGGCATTATGAAATTTTACTAAATATGCCGCCC
>JAVVFK010000031.1:0-16605 GCA_032251015.1 Elusimicrobiales bacterium | reverse complement strand
CTATTCGAAGCAGATAAAAGAGGCCAAGGACGAGGAGCGCGACGCGCTTAAGGCGAAACTGGCCAAAGAGTATTCGGACAAGTTCGCCTCGCCTTACCAGACGGCCTCGACCGGCTCCCTGGACGAGGTCATCGAACCGGCCTCGGCCAGGGCGACGCTTATCGACGCCTTCGAGCTGCTGCGCAACAAGAAACGGCGCGCGGACGACGGGCCCGGCAACATCCCGCTTTAAGCGGGATTTGAAGACCGCGGGATATTTTTGTTATCATAGGCAAAGACATTTCGGAAAACATTCCGTCCGTCGTGGTTTTTTGAGCTTATTCCGGCGCCGGGCCAGACCCGGGCAGCCGCCGACCAAGGATAAAACATGGACCTCGTCACCATCATGAAGACCGCCGTTTTCGCGCCCCTATTGGGCGCTTTTTTAATCCCGTTCGCCGCCAGGGTCTCTACGACGGCCAGGAACGTACTGGCCGTCTCGCTCGGACTGATCACTTTCCTGGCGGCGGCGGCGCTGCTGCCCAGGGCCCTGGACGGGCAGGTGGCGGCCTATACCCTGGCCTTCCCGCTGGGCTTCGACCTGACCCTCTCGGCGGACATGCTGGCGGTCTTCATGGCGGCGGTCTCCTCTTTCGTCAGCGCCATCATCCTCATATACTCGGTCGACTACATCTCGCACTACGAGAACCAGACCGAGTACTACACGATGGTCGTCCTGTTCCTCGGCTCGATGATGGGCCTGGTCTTCTCGATGAACCTGGTCTGGATGTACGTGTTCTGGGAACTGACCGGTTTCGCCAGTTGGAGGCTGGTCGGGTTCTTCCGCAAGGACACCGACGTGCAGAAGGCCAACAAGACCATCATGGTAACCGTCTTCGGCGCCCTCTGCATGCTCGCGGGCATACTGATGATATACTTCGCCAACGGCACCATGGACCTGCGCCACCTGCGCGGCGAGACGATATCCACGCTGGCCGCCGTGCTGATCATGGCCGGAATACTCTCCAAGTCCGCGACGCTGCCGTTCTCCACCTGGCTGCCCGACGCCGGCGTGGCGCCGTCCACCGTCACATCGCTGCTGCACGCGGCCGTGCTGGTCAAGATCGGCGTCTACGCCTACGCCCGCATCTTCGGCGTGACCGTGGTTGTCGCCGACGGCTTCTACTACGGAGTGCTCGTCCTCGCCGGCCTCAGCGCCCTGATCTCGGCCGGCGCGGCGATGATAGAGAAGGACATAAAGAGGATAATCGCCTATTCCACGGTCAGCCAGATAGGCTTCATCTTCCTGGGCCTGGCGGCGGGCGGCAAGACCGCCTTCGTCGGCGGCCTGCTCTACATACTCATGCACAGCGTCGCCAAGGGCGGCCTGTTCCTCTGCGCCGGCATAGTCGAGCAGAAGACTCACACCAAGGACATCACCAGGATGGGCGGCCTGTTCCGGTCCATGCCCGTCACGGCCGTTTCCTTCGCGCTCTGCTCTCTCTCGGTCATGGGCATACCGCCCTTCGGCGGCTTCTTCAGCAAGTTCCTGGTCTTCCGCGGGGCGGTCGAGACCGGCAGCCTGTTCGTGCTGGCCGTCTTCCTGGTCGGGGCGGTCATGACGCTCCTCTACCTTATACGCCTGTTCTACATGGTCTTCCTCGGGGAGGAGAAGCAGGGCGCGCCCCGCGAGGGCTCCTTCACGATGGTGGCCAGCGTGGCCTTCCTGGCCCTGCTGGGCCTGGCGCTCGGGGCCTTCGTCCACTACCCCGCCAATTACGCTGAAATACTGACTTCCCAGATAGGAGCGATAGAATGACCCTCCTCAGCATCCCCGTACTTCTCCCGCTGATAGCCGGCTTACTGGTACTGGCGATATCCGAAAAGACCCGCTGGCTGCGCGAACTGCTCTCCATCGGAGTGACCGCGGTCTGTTTCCTGGCCGCGCTCAACGCGCTGGCGCCGGCCCTGCTGGGCCAGCACTACCAGCTGACGCTGCCCTGGCTGGGCGGCGGCATGGACTTCTCGCTGAAGGCCGACCAGCTCAGCGCCTTCCTGCTGCTGGCCGTCTCGTTCTTCTCGCTGCTGCTCTCGTTCTACGCGTTCAGCTTCCCCGACAAGGGCAAGGCCAAGTGGTTCTACTTCAACCTGCTGCTGACGCAGTCCTTCGCCGCCGGCGCCGCGCTGGCCGACAGCCTGCTGGCGCTGCTCTTCTTCTGGGAAGGCCTGCTGGTCTTCCTCTACACCTTCATCGCCCTCTCGCGCGACACCGCCGGTTCCAGGGCCACCGCGATGAAAGCGTTCCTTATAAACGCGGTAACCGACCTCTGCCTGCTGCTGGGCGTGGCGATAACCGCCTACCTGGCCGGCACGATGAGCATGTCCGAGATCTCGGCCGATAAGCTCACCCTCAACGGCTGGGGGGGCCTGGCCTACGTGCTGCTGCTCATAGGCGCGCTCTCCAAGGCCGGCGCCTTCCCGTTCCACACCTGGATACCCGACGCCGCCACGGACTCCAGCGCGCCGTTCATGGCCTACGTCCCGGCGGCCATAGACAAACTCCTGGGCATCTACTTTCTCGCCCGCATCTCCATATACCTGTTCCAGCTCAACGGCGCCATGCAGCTGGTGCTGATGACCATCGGCGCCGTCACCATACTGGTCGCGGTCATGATGGCCTTCGTGCAGCAGGACTACAAGCGCCTGCTGTCCTACCACGCCGTCAGCCAGACCGGCTACATGATCCTGGGCATCGGCACGCTCAATCCCATCGGCATCGCCGGCGGCCTGTTCCACATGATCAACCACGCCTCGTATAAATCCTGCCTGTTCATGACCGCCGGCGCGGTAGAGAGGCAGACGGGCACCGGCGATCTGGGCAAACTGGGAGGCCTGTTCCGCGTCATGCCGATAACGGCGGTCTGCTTCGTGATAGCCGCCGCGGCCATCTCCGGCATCGCCCCGTTCAACGGCTTCTTCTCCAAAGAGCTTATCTACAAGGGCACGCTCGAGACCGGCTGGATCGCCTTCTTCATCGCGGCCGAGGTCGGCTCGCTGCTGACGCTGGCCTCTTTCCTCAAGCTCGGGCACTCGGTATTCTTCGACAAGCGCCCCGAGGGCCTCAAGGACGTCTCCGAGGCGCCGTTCTCGATGCTGCTGCCGATGCTGGTCCTGGCCGCGGTCTGCGTGGTCTTCGGCTTCGGCGCCGCGATACCGGTGACCTACCTCATCGGGCCCGCGCTGGACAACCTCTCGCTGTTCCCCGAGCACGCGCTGTCGGGCTTCCACCTGGACAACCTGTTCCTGGTCTCGGTCATCGTGATACTCGGCGCGGTCATGAACCACGTCTACGGCTACGCGGCCGCCAAGGGGAGGGCCAGCAAGTCCTCGGACCACATCCACTACGCGCCGGTGCTCGGCTGGCTCTACGGCCTGGCCGAGAAAAGGGTCTTCGACCCATACGAACAGATAATTAAGCGCGTGCCGGACTTCTCGGCCGTGCTCTATAAGATAGACCGCTTCTTCGACTGGCTCATAGACGGCCTGCCGGTGGCGGCGGTCGGGAAACTGAGCGGGCTTTCCCGCCGTTTCCACGGCGGCTCCTACCCGGCCTATATGCTCCTCATGGGCCTGGCGATGACCCTTTTCGTGCTGTTCACCGCGAATTCCGGAGGGATAAAATAAATGACGATCAGCCTCCTTCAGTACATGCTAATACCTCTGTTCTCGGCGCTCCTGATACCTTTCGTCGCGCGCAGGCGCGGCAGGCTGGCCGAGATCTTCGCCAATGTGACGCTGCTGGCCGGCCTGATCAACATAGGCTGGACCCTGCTCAACCCCGCCGTGCTGGCCTCGGGTTTCGCGGCGCTGGGCGAGGACGGCTTCTCGCTGCTGATGATCTTCACGGTCTACCTCGTGGGGATGTGCGTCTCCTTCTTCTCCGCCTCCTACGGCGGCGGGCGGGGGGTGAACACCACCTACTTCTACCCGCTGCTGCTGGTCTCCGTGGCGGCGATGTGCGGCGCCGTGACCTCCACCGACTTCTTCACGCTCTTCGTCTTCGTCGAGGTCCTGGCCGTCGCCTCCTTCGCGCTGATAACCTCCGACGACAGCAAGGAAGGGCTGGAGGGCGCGGTCAAGTACTACCTGCTGACCTTCCCGGCTTCGGCGGCCATCGTGCTGGGACTGGCGGTCATGCTGCTGAGCGCCGGAACCTTCTCCTTCGACAGCATACGGATAATAATCTACTCCGGGACCTCCGCCCCGGCGCTGGTATTCTCGCTGTCGCTGATGCTGCTGGGCTTCCTGGTCAAGTCCGGCGTCGTGCCGTTCCACGTCTGGACGCCCGACGCATACCAGGGCTCGTACGCCCCCGTCTCGGCCTTCCTGGCCGGCATAGTGACCAAGATCTCGGGCGTCTACGCCGTGATACGGATCGCGATGTTCCTGCGCCTCTTCGAGACCGGGGCTTTCCGCCTCTCCGAGATCCTGATGTTCCTGGGCATGGTCTCGATAGTCGTGGGGGCCATAGCCGCGATGAAGCAGGACGACTTCAAGCGCATGCTGGCCTTCTCCAGCATCAGCCAGGTGGGCTATATCGTGCTGGCGGCCGGCCTGGCCACCCCGCTGGCCTTCATCGGCGCCATCTTCCACCTCTTCAACCACGCGACCTTCAAGACCGTTCTGTTCCTCAACAGCGCGAGCCTGGAGAAGGCCGCCGGGACCAGGGACATGAACAAGCTGGGAGGCATGGAGCACGCGATGCCCTGGACCTCCTGGACCTCGGTCATAGCGATGCTCTCGACCGCCGGCGTGCCGCCGCTGTCGGGCTTCTGGAGCAAGATCATCATCATCATCGCGCTCTGGGACGCCGGGGCGGTGACCTACGCCGTGCTGGCGCTGCTCTTCAGCGCGCTGACGCTGGCCTACTTCGTGATCATGCAGCGCAGGATCTTCTTCGGGAAGAAGAGCGCCGCCGCCGAGACCGCCGCCGAGGTCTCCCCGGCCCTGCTGGCGCCGGTCGTGCTTATGAGCGCGGTCATAGTGGCCGCCGGCCTGCTGTTCCCCTATTTCTTCAGCTACCTGGCTGAAACCATAGCCTCGAGGATGGTGTTATGATCGAATACAGGGAATTTCTCTACGTAGCCGTTACGCTCTGCGCGCTGGCGGCCGTGATGTCGAAGAACATGCTGACCGCGGCCATAAGCCTGGCCGCGATGAGCATAGGCGTGGCGCTGGTGCTCTTCGACTTCAACGCGCCGTGGGCCGCGGTCTTCGAGCTCTCGGTCTGCGCCGGCCTCATAACCGTGCTCTTCATCAGCGCCGTCAGCCTGCTTCGCAAGGACGAGGTCTTCGCCGACGAGGACCGGACCCGCTTCCGGCTGCTGCCGATCTTCACGCTGATAATCGCCATCGGCGGCTGGATAGCCGCCTGGCCCTTCTTCGAGGCGCTGGCCGACTACGCCAGGTTCGGCGCCCGGGGGCAGTCGCTGGGTTCCATGCTCTGGGAGACCAGGCGCATGGACCTTCTGGGACAGATATCCATACTGGCCGCCGGGGTGCTGGTGATAAAATCGGTGTTCGCGGCCAAAAAGGCGGAAAAATGAGCGCATCATTCGCAACAGCCTGGTATTTCGCGGCCCTGCTCTTCTTCATCGGGCTCTACTGCATGGCGGCGTCGAGGAACCTGCTCCGCCAGCTTATAGGGCTCGAGGTGATGTCCAAGGGCTCGCTGCTGGCGCTTATCGCCAGCGGCGCGATGTCGAACCTGTCGCTGGCCCAGGCCGTCATAATAACCATGATAGTCATAGAGGTCGTGGTCGTCGCCGCGGGACTGGTCCTGCTGGTCAAGGCCTACCGCCTCAACGGCGGCGTGGACGTCTGGAAACTCTCTTCGCTCAAAGGCTGACAATATGGAAATATTCCTCTCACCACCGGTAGTTTTCATAATCGCTCTGCTGGCCGCCATGGCCCTCTCCGAGTTCTTCGTGAGCTGGGCCCCCAGGGGGACCGAGTCCGCCGGCAAGGAACTGCCCTACGCCTGCGGCGAGGACGTGCCCGCCGAGAAGGTGCTGCCGGACTACCACCGGTTCTTTCCTTTCGCGATCTTCTTCACTCTGCTCCACGTGGCCGGCCTCATGCTGGCGACCTGGGGCCTCAACTCCACGCCCGGCGGCTTCGAGCTGGTACTGGCCTACGTCGGCGCCGTGGCCGTGATACTCGCCGTGCTCTTCCTGGGATAGAACATGAAAACCAAAAGCCTCAAAGAGAAAATAACTACCTGGTCCCGGGTGAAGTCGCCCTGGATACTGCATTTCAACTCGGGCGGCTGCAACGGCTGCGACATCGAAGTGGTGGACGCGCTGACGCCCCGGTACGACCTGGAACGCTTCGGCATACAGCTCAAGCCCACCCCGCGCCACGCCGACGTGATGGTGGTCAGCGGCCCGGTCACGCGCCAGCAGATAAAGCGCATCAAGCGCATCTACGACCAGATGGCCGAACCCAAGTTCGTCGTCGCCGTGGGCGCCTGCGCCTGCTCGGGCGGCGTCTTCGACGGCTGTTACTGCGTCGCCCCCGGCGGCCTGGACGCCGTCGTCCCCGTGTCGGCCTACATACCCGGCTGCCCGGTCAGGCCCGAGGCCGTCATAGACGGAGTGGTCAAGCTGCTCGGCAGCCTGCAGAAGTAAGGAGAACATTATGTCCGATCTCGAACTGGAAGAAAGACTGAAAAAGAGCCTCGAAGATAAATTCGGGGGGGATATATCGGAGCTGACCATACAGCGCCGGCGCCGGCTCTGGGTCACCGTCAAGCCCGAGAGGCTCGCCGACATGATGCGCTTCCTCCGCGACGAGATGGGATTCGACCATCTCGCCACTATCACCGGCATGGACCTGGGCGAGAACCTCGCCGCGTTCTACCATACCACCGACCAGCACAATATCATAACCGTCCGGGCCAAAACGCCCCGCGCCAACCCTTCGCTGCCCACCGTGCGCGACGTGTTCCCCGGCACCGAGTCCTACGAGCGGGAGCTCGCGGATCTTTTCGGCATAAAAATAGAGGGCCTGCCGCCCGGCCGCCACTACCCGCTGCCGGACGATTTCCCGGCCGGCCAGCACCCGCTGCGCAAGGACTGGAAGCTGACCGACGCCTACCCGGAACCCGCCGTCAAGGAGGCCAGATAATGTCCAAGATAAGCATACCCCTCGGCCCGCAGCACCCCGGCCTCAAGGAGCCGATCAACTTCGGCCTCGTCCTCGAGGGCGAGCAGATAGACAAGGCCACGGTCAACCTCGGCTACAACCACCGCGGCGTGGAAAAGGCCGCGGAAGAACGCACCTATATGCAGGACATCTACCTGATAGAGCGCGTCTGCGGCATCTGCTCCCATTCCCACGTCACCTGCTACATCACCTGCGTGGAGGAGATCGCGAAAGCGGAGATCCCCGAGCGCGCCAAGGCCATACGCGTCCTGGTGGGCGAACTGGAGCGCATACACAGCCACCTGCTGTGGCTGGGCATCGCCGCCTACGAGATAGGCTTCGACACCCTGTTCATGTACGTCTGGCGCGACCGCGAGCAGGTGCTGGACTGCCTGGAGCTGGTCAGCGGCAACCGCGTCCATTACTCTATCAACACGCTCGGCGGCGTCCGCAGGGACATCACTCCCGAGATAAAGGCGGAGCTGCTCAAGAGGATCGACATCCTCGAGGCCCGCACCAGGTATTACACCACGCTGGCCACCGAGGAGACCACCGTCCTGGTCCGCACCCAGAAAGTAGGCGTGCTGCCCAAGGACCTCGGCATAAAGCTCGGCGCCTGCGGCCCGACCGCCAGGGCCTCGGGCATAGCCCGCGACGTGCGCAAGGACGAACCCTACCTCATCTACGACAAGCTGGACTTCAAGCTGATAACCGCCGACTCCTGCGACGTGTTCGGCCGCGTAGTCGTGCGCGTGCTGGAGACCGTGGAGTCGTGCAAGATCATCCGCCAGGTCCTCAACTACCTGCCGGAAGGCCCCATCTCCATCAAGGTGCCGTGGAAGATACCCGAAGGCGAAGCGGTCAACCGCTACGAGGCGCCCCGCGGCGAGGACATACACTACGTCAAGGGCAACGGCACCGACAAGCCCGAGCGCGTCAAAGTGCGCGCCCCGACCCTGGCCAATTACCACGCCGTGCCGCACATGCTGCAGGGCGGCTGGATGGCCGACGTCCCGCTGGTCATCGCGGCCATCGACCCGTGCATGTCCTGCTCTGACAGGGCGCTGGTCGCCGACAGGGCGGCCGCCAAAACCGCGGTCTGGACCTGGGAACAGATGCGCCGCAACGGCATAGAGTTCTACAAGCGCCGCGGCGTGGACTTCTCGAAAGTGGTCCTGAAGTAAATCATAAGGAGCCTATAAGAAAATGGCGATAGAGAATATACTGCTGGCTCTCTTCTACGTGCTGATCTTCCCGGGGATGTGGTTCCTGGCGACCTACGGCATGACGCTGGAATGGGTGGACCGCAAACTGGGGGCCGTGCTCCAGAACCGCGTGGGCCCGCCCTGGTTCCAGCCCGTGGCCGACTTCTTCAAGCTGGTCTCGAAAGAAGTCATCATCCCCAAGGCCTGCGACAACGTCATGTTCCGCAACCTGCCCTACTTCGCGGTAGCGGGCGTGACCGCGGCGATGATGATGATACCGGTCTGGAACGGCGCGCTGTTCTCGTTCGAGGGCGACCTGATAGCGGTCATCTACCTGCTGACGATACCGACGGCGACGTTCTTCCTGGCCGGCTGGAGCTCGACGAGCCCCTACGCGGCCATAGGCTCCATGCGCGTGCTGACCCAGCTCTTCGCCTACGAAGTGCCGATGATGCTGGCCCTGATCGGTCCGGCCATACTGGCCGGCAGCTGGAACATAACGGTCATCTCGGAGTTCTTCGCCCGCAACCCGGCCTATATGCCGGCGCAGATAGCGGGGTTCCTGGTGGCGATACTGGCGCTGCAGGGCAAGCTGGAGCGCCTGCCTTTCGACAGCCCGCACGCCAAGACCGAGATAGTCGGCGGGCAGTTCACCGAGTACACCGGCCGCCTGCTGGCCTTCTTCAACATGGCCGTGAGCATGGAGATGGTCGTCGGGGCCGCGCTGCTCAACGCGGTGTTCCTGGGCGGCGGGCTCGGCCTGACGGGCATAGGGGCGTTCGTCCTGTTCATGCTCAAGACTTTCGGCGTGGTCCTGCTGCTCGTGGTGCTGCGGGTGCTTATGGCCCGAATACGCATAGAGCAGATGGTGAACTTCTGCTGGCAGATACTGGCGCCGCTGGCGATGGCGCAGATAGTCTTCGATATCTTCCTTAGGATAAAGCTGGGGTAAAAAGAACATGAAAAAAACACCAGGCAGGGCGTTGTTCGAGGCGTTAAGGCAGCTTTTCAAAAAACCGGCCACCAGCACCTATCCTTTCTCCAAGGCGAAGCTGCAGCCCAGGTACAGGGGCCGCATAGACTTCGAAGCCGAGAAGTGCATAGGCTGCAAGATGTGCGTCCGGGTCTGCCCGGCCAAGGCCATAGACATAATCCTTTCGGCGGAACAGCCGGCCGCGCCGGCCGCATCAGCGGGGGACACCATGCAGCATGGTGTCCCCGTACCGTCTAAGGCTCCGGTGCCGGCCAAGAAGAAGTTCGACTGCATAATGAACCTGGACCGCTGCATTTACTGCGCCCAGTGCGTGGAGGTCTGCCCCAAGAAGGCGCTGATCTCGACAGACGACTTCGAGCTGGCCCAACTGGACCGCAAGGCTCTCAGGCGCCACTACAAGTGAGCCCCGTCCGCCGGGAAGGCCGTTCCCCAAAGGGGCGCCCTTCCCGGCGGGCCGTTTTTACGGCCCCGGCCCGGGGCGGGCGGATCTAAAAGGGGGACAACATGGAATTCCTTTCAAGGCATTATTTCGGCAACGCCGTTTCCGATTATCTCTACGCGGCGGCGGTATTCGGCATGGTCCTGGCCGGGCTCTACCTGCTCAGGTCGCTCGGGCTCGCGCGGCTGAAGGAGCTGGCCAAAAAGACCAAGACCGATCTGGACGACCTGCTGATCGACCTTATCTACGCCGTAAAAGCGCCGGAATACCACCTCATCTCGCTCTACGCCGCCATCCGCGTGCTGACGCTGCCGCCGGCCTTCGGGAAAGCCCTGTTTTCGCTCATACTGATAGTCCTATCGGTCCGCGCGGTCTCGCTTATCCAGAAGGTACTCTACTACTGGCTGGCCAAGTTCACCACCCGCCGCTACACGGACCCGGCCGTGCGGGAGACCGTGCTCAGGAGCGCCAGCATAGTGCTCAAAACCCTTCTGTGGGTGACCGCGGCCATCTTCGTTCTCAGCAACCTGGGGGTGAACGTCTCCGCCGCCCTGGCCGGGCTCGGCATAGGCGGCGTCGCCGTCGCCCTGGCCGCCCAGGCGATACTGGGGGACCTGTTCAACTTCTTCGTCATACTGCTGGACAAGCCCTTCAAGATAGGGGACTTCATCATCCTCGACGACATGCTGGGCACTATCGAGCATATCGGCCTCAAGTCCACCCGGGTCCGGAGCCTGGGCGGGGAACTCATCATAATCTCGAACTCCCGCATGCTGACCGGCGGACTGCGCAATTACAAGCAGATGGAGAAGCGCCGCGTGGTCTTCAAGCTGGGCGTGGTGTACCAGACCCCGATAGAGAAACTCCGCCGTATACCCGGACTTATAAAGGAAGCGGTATCGTCCACGGCCGAAGCCGGGTTCGACCGCTCCAACATGCTCGCCTACGGGGATTTCTCCATAAACTTCGAGACGGTCTACTATACGGCCGCGGATTACAATAAATATATGGACGTCAACGAGGCGATACTGCTCAGGATAGGCGAAGCCTTCGCCGCCGAAAAGATAGAATTCGCCTACCCGACACAGACGCTTTTCATAAACAAGCAAGAGGGAGGCAAGGAATGAAAAGGATATTCTTAACGTTGTGCACCACGATACTGGCCGCCGGAACGGCCTCGGCCGCGCAGAAACCTACGGTCTCCGTGACGGTCAACGGCTCCAAAATAACCGCCGAGGACGTCTCGCGGCGCCTCTGGTGGAACAACGCCGAGCGCACCATACAGGACCTGATAGACGAGGAACTCGTCCTGCGGGAAGGGAAGCGGCTGGGCGTGGAACCCTCCGCGGAGGAAGTCGACGCCAGGGTGAAGGCCATCGCGGAGTCGCACGGCGGGGAAAAAGAGATGGAGAAAGCGCTCAAGGGGATAGGCTACTCCCGCAAGGACCTGCGGAACCTCATCGAACGGCAGATAATACTCAGGGATACCGCCATAAAGTCGGCCGGCATAGAGGTCGGCGACGAACAGGCCAGGACCTTCTACGACGCCAACAAGGACTCGCTGGCACGGCCGGAAAGCGTGACGCTGCGCCAGTTCTTCTCCAACAGCCGCGAGGAGGCGGAGGAAGTCCTGCGGCTCCTCAATACCGGCGCCGATTTCGCCACCCTGGTCATGCTCAAGGCCTCGGACGATAACCTTAAGCGGACCGGCGGCGCCCTCGGGCAGATCAACAGGGGAGTACTGCTCCCCAAGCTGGAAAAGGAAGTGTTCGCCCTGACCCCCGGCAAGTACACGGGCGTGATCGCCACGGGCTCGGGCTTCAGCATCTTCAAATCCGAGGATTACCGGCCCCGCTCGGTCCCGGAATTCGAGGCGGTAAAGGAGGAGCTCAAGCGGCTCATCCTCAACAACGCCGTCGCCCAGTCCATACGCGCCCTGACCGCCAGGCTACGCCAGGAAGCGGAAATAGACGTAAAGCGCTAAGCGCCCCCGCCCGTCAAAAAAGACCCCCGGCCTTCAGGGCCGGGGGTCTTTTTTATCGCCGGTCGGGGCCGGATCAGGGCGGCATTGTCCGCGGTCGGTGCCCGGAGCGCTGCGGCGGGCCGGGTCAGTGGACGGGTTCCTCCCCGCCTTTATTTTTGGAGAGGACCAGCTTGTCCAGGATGAAATAGGCGACAAGCAGACCCAGGACCACGTGCGTGGCGTAGTAATAGCTGGCGTCGGAGTACTTGTAGAGGTCGTCGAAACGGCCGTAGAGCAGCGAGAAGCGGCCCATCACCGTGTTGCCGAAGGCCGCTCCGAAGTAGAGCATAAGGAAATATATACCCACATTGGAGGCCTTCTTTACCGCGCCCTTGTGTTCGACGGAGAAAAAGAAGTAGAAAAGCACGCAGATGAAGCCGAAGGCGACCAGCGTCCCGTTGAACAGGTCCCACATGCCGGTGGCGCCGATGAAGGGCGCGATGGTGCCGCCGATCTGGCGCAGGAAGTTGGAGGAGATCTCCAGCGGTATGACCAGGCCGGAGCCGTAGCCCATGATGAACGTGAAGCCGTAGCGGGAGATCCAGGAGATGCGCGGGAAGAACTGGGTCACCAGCGACAGGCCCAGCAGCGTCGGGATCAGCACGCTGTACTGGCCCTCCATCAGCGGGATGAACACCTTGGGCTTCCAGGTCTGGAAGAGGTAGACCTGGAATAGCCAGCCCATGCCCGCGCCCAGGTAGAGATGCTCGGCCACCTTGAAGAACGGGTTGTCCTTGTAGAGGAAGCTGAACAAGCAGATGGTGAGGCCCGCGGCCACCCAGCCGCCGAAGGTCATCCACCCGGGGGTCACGGTGAAAAGACCCGCGAAAGAGTTCCAGATATTGGCCAGAAATTCCATTTTCGCTCCTTAGAGATACTTCAGGACCAGCATTATGATATTGGAAGTGAGGATCAGGACGATCACCAGCACGTGCGCCAGGCTGAGCGCGTCGATGCCGGAGGTGCCTTTCTCCACGTCGTTTATAAGGGATTCGTAGTCGGCCGCGCCTTTCATGCCGCCGATCAGGCCCTTAAGCTGGCCGGTCTGCAGGTAGGGCCCGTAACCGGGCTGGCTGACCGCGGTGACGCCGCCGGCCATCGGGAACTTGTACTTGTCGCCGACATACTGCACGTAATAGTCCAGGATCGCGGTGCCGGTTATGCAGACGCCCAAGCCCATGTCCTTGACGGACTTGACGCCCTTCATGACCTCCATCTCCCGCGTCGGGTTCCCGTTGCGGTCCGTGTCGTATATCTCGAAGAGGTTGATGCCCAGCTGCGTCATCACGGCCACCGGGTTGGGCTGGAACGGCATGATCACGTAATCCTTGCCGTATACCTTGTCGGGGGCGATGTCCTTTGGGATGCGCGCCGCTATGTCCTCTATCATGCCGGTGGCGCCGGCGTTAAGGGTGATGATGCCGACGCGCAGGTTGCGGCGAAGCGCGTGCTTTACCAGGGCCACGGCCTGAGGATGCAGTTCGGGGCGGGTGGCCGGGTCGTAGTCCAGCGAAAGCAGTATGAAAGACCGCTCGGGCAGCTTCTCCACGTAGTTGTAGATATTGATGACGTCCTTGCCCAGGTTCTTGTTGGGCAGGCCCAGCGGTCTGACGATGGGAGCGAACAGCAGTATGGCCAGGGCCAGGAATATCAGGCGCCTGTCTATCTTAAGGAATTTCTCGAGGGCGTTCTTCATGTCAGTCCTTCCCCATGTACTGGCGTTCGATGCCGAAGATTATCTTGAGCGCGGTCACTATGCCGCCTATGGCTATGCCGATCATGATGCCGCGGCGGCCGGCCACGACGGGCACGCTCATCAGCCATTCTATGACGTCGGTCACCTGGTAGCCGGTCCAGCCGAGCACCCCTTCCCACATCATCTGGCCCAGCGGAACGCGGCCGAGTATGACTATGAAGGCCGCGGCGAAGAGCACGAAGGCCTGGGGGGACTTGATGCGGAAGGCCCGGTAGGCGGTGGAGACGATATAGAAGGCCAGCACCGCGAACATCGTGCCGGAGAGCGAGGTGAACACGAAGCGGTAGATCCAGCCGAGGCTGGTCATATCCGGCCCCGCCATGGGCTGCCCGTTGCTGACCACGGCCGGGACCACCACCAGCAGGAAGCCGACGTAGACGAACAGGCTGTAGCCCCAGCCCGGCGCCTTGCGGTTTATCTTATGGAAATGCGAGTAGAAGAGGCTCATCAGGCCCAGCAGGAAGGCGAAGCCGGCCACGATGTTCTCCCACTTGTTCATCATCTCGATGTAGTTCTCGGAGTGGACGTTGGGGACGTAGTAGGAGCCCAGCGTCAGCACGCCTACCAGGAAGCAGAGGAAGAGCGGAATATGTTTTTTTATGAGGATCATATCAGTATGCCTTGAAGAGCTGGCTGACTACCTTGTGCAGCAGCTCCAATTCGAATATCGCGCCCGCCGCGATCAGTATACCGCCGGCCACCACCGCGAACATCACGAAAGCCTTGCCGAAGTCCTGCACCTTGAGGGTGCTCATCAGCATTGGCTCCTTGGACAGGTAGGCGCCCGCGGCATAGAGCTCCTCGCCTATCAGAGTGTAGTCGCAGGAGGTGAAGAAGAACGGCAGCTGCGACTCCTGCTCGGTGCCGGCTATCTGGATGGCGCCGGTGGTGGCGCCGACCTCGGCCAACAGCAGGGACTCGGCCATGAAGTGGCCGATGAAGAAGCAGGCCGCCGGTTTCTCGCGGTGTATCATCGCGTCCACCGAGGCCGCGTAGGAGAACTGGTCCTGGCTGACGAAGAAGTTGGTGTCGTCGCGGTAGGAGTCCGGGCGCTCCATCTCCAGGTACGACTGCTTCACCACTTCCTTGCAGACCGTCATGACTATGGGGTCGAAGTGCGGGACCTTGAGGGAGGTGTCGTACTCCGCCACCTTGCGCGCCACCTCGCCCAGGATGGAGGTGGAGGCGATGGTGGGCACCAGCGACATAGCGCCGATGCCGGTGGAATAGTATATCGGGCGGCCCATCTCGGTGGCGCGGCCGATGGCCTCGTCTATGGCGTCGAGGCCGGCTATGCGGCGGATGAAGAGGCCCTTGCGCTTGGCGTGGGCTACGGTCCAGAAGAAGGCGACCACGATGGCCAGCATCAGGAGCAGGTTATTGAGGCGCTTAAGGCTGAACCAGTTGCCGCCTATGACGGCTTTGACCGGCTCGGTCTCGACGGAAGCGCCGCCCCTGACCAGCCTGAGCTTGAACTCCAGCTCCTGCTTGCCCCGGGGCCTGCCGAAAGCGGAGGTGGTGTCGGCCGCGACGGCGTGACGGCCGGGCACCGGCCGCCAGGCCCAGAAAGGCATGTCCATGTCCTTCTCGAGGTTGGCCGAAGCGGGGAATTCCATTAACTTGATCCAGCCGGGTCTGGCGGTGTCGGAGGCGTATACCTCCACGACGGCGTCCCCGGCGGCCTCTCCGGGCGAGTTCCAGCGCAGCAACGCGGCGCCGCCGGCGTCGCCGGGCATATCGACGGCCGTGAACCCCGTCAGAGGGGGAAGGACGGCTGTCGGCTTGGCGGCGGAAGAGAGGGTGGTGAGAAACAAAAACGGCAGGAACAATAGGATTTTTTTCATAATTTTCCGTCCCTAAATATACAATTAATAAGAACTCTTTGCAAGAACTACCGGGGGCCCTCTATCGCGCGCATCACCACGTCCCTGACCAGGTTCATGGCCGGCGGCCGCCCGGGGCTTTCAGGGGCTATCTCGTAGACCGCCACGCGGTTGGAAAAACGGCCTTCGTCCGTCTCGGTCCAGCCCTCCAGTTCCACGGCATGGCGGTCCCAGAACTCGTAGAAGCTGCGCCGCGCGGCGGCGTCCCAGTAGAAGGCCCCGTAGCCCCGGCCCAGCCTTATCGCCTCGGCCACGTTGAGCACCATGTGGGTAACGCCGGCTTCCGTAAGACTTTCGTAAAGGTCCCGCCCGCTCCGGGCGGCGGCGGAAAGCTCCACGACGGGATTGAGGTCGAAGACCGAGGAAGCGAGGTAAGGCCTCTCGAGATAGAAGGTCCTGGCATCCCCTATCACCAGCACCTTCGCGTCCCGCGGCAGGCTCCGGTTGACGTAGTCGTAGGCCCGCCAGGAACTGTAGGCGTGCCCGGGCCTGGTCTTGGAGAGGAACTCTTCCAGGGTCTCCGCTCCCGTCGGCACCAGGTGCCTGCCCTGGGAATTGAAGATTATCAGCCCCCAGGCCGCCGAGAAACACAAGGAGGCCAGCACGGCCCATCTCGCCGCCGTTTTGAGCCCGCCCAGCGCGCGGCCGGAGAGCGCCCCCGCTATCAGGACGCCGGCGGCGGGCAGGGCCGGCATAAGGAAGCGGACCATCGAGGAGGAGACGGACCAGGTCAGCCACACCGTAAGGAAGTAAGCCCAGAGAGGCGGCGCCGCGCGCGAAGGAGCGGCGAGCAGGAAGCAGACCGGGAGCAGCGCCAGGAACAGGGGGGAGAAGAACTCGGAATTGCCGGCCTTGCCCATGGTTATCTCCCACGGGTGGAGCAGCCAGCGTTTCAGATCGAACCCGTCCATCTGCCGGGTCTCGCCGAGGAAGCCCCTTATCTTTTCCGGGCTCGAAAGCGGGTCCGCGCCGAAGACCGAGGTCATGAAAGGATAGACGGGATTGCCCTTGTAGGCCCAGTTCTTCGCCAGCCAGGGCGCCACGACCAGCGCCGCTATAAGTCCGGTGAAAGCCAGTTCCTTCAGCATGGCCCGGTCGAAGCGCCTCTCCCTGGCCAGGT
>JAVVFK010000319.1:0-2133 GCA_032251015.1 Elusimicrobiales bacterium | reverse complement strand
ATGTATCGCAGGATAATCTGTTTCTGCACTGGGGGTCAGTCGCAGCGGTGGTTTATTTCCTGGCATTGGGTTTTGCCGGGAGTCTGCGGCGTTTCAGAGAAATACGCCGGGAATTATTGGACGCCATCGACCTGCGCGCGGATAACCCCCGGACTATATGAGAAAACTGGGTCTGATCGCCGCTCTGTGTTTAACGGCCTCGCCGGCGCGCGCTGATATCCTGGGCCTCATCGACAGGGGTATGGTGAATCCCCGTCCGTCCTCTTCGACGGTCGCGGGGCCTGAACATCACGTAGTCTACGATTATTCCGTTATTCCCGGGGGAACCCGTGATTTCGGCTTCGGCTTCGCGCGCTCATCGGCTGTGTTCCAGTGGTCCGTGGACGTCACGGTCGAGATCGACGCCGGGAAGGCGGGGCATAATCATAACGACCCGCCCCCGAGATTGTTCTACTATCCGAATTGGCCGGATGAGAAGACCATGGCAAAGTTTGACGGCGTAATACTGCGTTCCGCGCAGCTGGCGCAGGATCAATCTTTTACCGTGCACATGGCTCCCGTCGATCATGCCGTCAGTTTGAAGGTCGTGGGCGCTTTTACTAAAAACTTCTACGGCAGAGTCTCCCATCCGACGCTTACTTATTATCTGGATGTCCGGACGCCGGGGCTGGTCCGGATGCAAAAAAATGAGCGGCTTTACCGGCTGACGGGCGTGACCGCGTTGCATCCGGAAATTCATTATGGTTCGACCGCCACCGTCGCTGCGCTGACAGATCTGGCCGGTGCGTGGAAGACGGCCTATCCCTATGCGTCGGTGATCGAAATAGCTGCCATAAGCCTGCCGTGGGGCGGGGCTGTCGACGCGAAAGGGGACTGGAAGACCATGAATATCCACCATGCTTACGGAATTGCGGCGGATATCGGCAGAACCGGACTGTCCGCCCAGGAAAAAGCCGGCCTGATAAAGTTACTGTGCGGCGGCGGATTTTATGTCTACAATATGCCGGAGAGTGGTGCGGAGCATTATCACGCGGTCCATAGGGAGGAGTTCCGGACGCTAAAAGAACTCCGCTGGCCAGTCAGGCTCCCTGCAAAGGCTGAGGGGGCGGTTTATTGTTGTTCCGCTAAGGCGGGGTCGCCGGCCTGGCGAAAATGCGCCGGATTTTAGCCGGACTGCCTGAATAGCTCTTGTGCCGTAGGTCTAAAGTCCTATTGCGCGGTAGGTCTTGTGGGCTTGACAAGTCAAGCCGATGTGGTTAGACTATTCATGTATAAGGGAAATATATGAACGGCATTGGAAAAGACCCCGCTTTCGTCCTGACCCTGGCCCTGGGCACTTTCGCCGTGGGCGGGTTTCTTGCCATTTCCCACCTGGGCAGGACTTCCGCGCCGGTACAGATGAACTCCAGCTTCGCCTCCCGCTTCGCGCCCGAGGCGGCGCAGGAGGCTACCGCCGTTCCCGCTTCCCACCTGGAGAATTTCAAGCGCGGCACCCGGGAGTTGAAGGCCCGCGCCTCCGCCGCCGCGTCCGGCTTCGGCTTCAGCTTCGGCGGGCCGGCCCCGGCCGCCCGGACCGCGACGGCTTCGGCCGCCCGCAATGAGAGCTGGCGCTACGCTTCCTCTTCCTCCCGGGGGCAGTATCCTCCCGCCGACGGTGCCCGCGACTGGGCCAGCGCCTATTACAAGGGTCCCAAGGGCCTGAACGCCGGGGGTTCCAAGTCCTGGGCCGCTTCCGGCGGCGTTTCCAAGACCGGCGCTTCCGCGACCGCCCCGTGGACCGCGGGCGGCTCCGAAGCCGTCGGCGGCGAAGTTCCCGCCGGGGAAGAGATGCCCGGCGTCGATAGGGCGGCCCTCGACAGCTACGCCCGCGCCCAGGCCTCGGCCGGCGCCGCGGGTCAGGCGACCTCCGCCATGTACGCTTCGCTCCCGTCCCGTTCCGCCGACGCTCCCGGCGGCTACTCCCAGCCTTCCGCGGGCGCGGATAACGCGCTCCCGCCCATCCCGACCGGCCGGACCGGCTCTATCTCCGGCATGAGGGGCGGAGTTTCGGCGGCCGACCTGGGCGGTATGGACGAAGGGATGCGCTCGGGTTCGGGCGGCAATTACGGCGCGCAGATGGCCGGCGGCGCGGCC